>SCTL01000333.1 GCA_004297495.1 Verrucomicrobiota bacterium | reverse complement strand
CCGCAGGCAAGGACGGCAAACCCGTTCTCGGCAAGGTCGCCGCGCTCGCCGAAGCCGCGCGTGAAGCCGGTCTGAAATTTTAACCAAACGGAGAACGATACTGTGTCTGAAGCTGAAAACATTCCGCCCACGCCCGAAACACCGGCGCAACCACCGGAGCCACCTCGCGAAGATCGCGGCCCCCGCGGCCCGCGCGGTCCACGCCGTCGCAACCGGCCCGGCGAGTCCGACGGAAACGCGGGTCAGGGCGGGGAAGAACTGGCGGAGAAAGTGGTGTTCATCAACCGCTCGTCCAAAGTCGTGAAAGGCGGGCGACGCTTCAAGTTCAGCGCGCTCGTCGTGGTCGGCGACCGCAAGGGTCGCGTGGGTCACGCGCTCGGCAAAGCCAGTGAAGTCGCGGACGCGATCCGTCGCGGCGGCGAACTCGCGCGCACCAAGATGGTTTCCGTTTCGTTGAAAGACGTGACGATTCCGCACGAGATTTATTCCGAATTTGGCGGCGCAAAAATTTTGCTCCGTCCGGCCTCGCCCGGTACTGGCATCATTGCCGGCAAGACCGTGCGCGCCGTGCTGGAATCCGCCGGCTTGAAGGACGTGCTGACGAAATCGCTCGGCTCGAAGAACGCGGCGAACGTGGTGAAGGCCACGCTCAAGGCGTTGCAGAGCCTGCGCCTGCGCGAAGACATTTATCGGAGCCGCGGACTCGACATCAAGAAGGTTGAAAAACCTGTGGCTCCCACCGCCTGATTTTTATGCGCCTACATAATCTCAAACCCCGTCCCGGAGCGAAGCATCGCCGGAAGCGTCTCGGTCAGGGCGAATCCAGCGGCCACGGCAAAACCTCCGGTCGCGGCGGCAAAGGCCAGACCGCGCGTTCGGGCAGCTCGATCCGCATCGGTTTCGAAGGCGGCCAGATGCCGCTCATCCGCCGCATTCCCAAACGCGGTTTCAACAACACCCGTTTCGGCACGCGCTACATTGCCGTGAACCTGGAATCGCTGAACCAGTTCGACGACGGCGCGCGTGTGGATGCCTCCGCGATCAAGGCCGCGGGTCTCGCCAACGGTCCCGGCGACGGAATCAAAATTCTCGGCGATGGCGAGTTGAGCAAGAAGCTCACGGTCTGCGCCCATGCGTTCAGCGCTTCGGCGAAGCAGAAGATCGAAGCCAAGGGCGGGAAGTGCGAAGTCATTTCCACGGAAAAGCCGGTCGTCAAAGCGTAGTCGAAACCTGACTCCATGTTTCGTTCCATCATCAACACCTTCACGAACTGTTTCAGAATTCCCGAGCTGAAGTCCCGCATCCTGTTCACGGTGGGCATTCTGGCGATCTGTCGGCTCATCGCCTACATCCGGATTCCCGGACTGGACGGCGCGAAGCTGACGGCGTTTTTCCATGCGCAGGCTGAAGGTGGCGCGTCGGTGCTGGGACTTTACAGTCTGTTCACCGGCGGCGCGCTGGAACACTGCGCCGTGGGCGCGCTGGGCATCATGCCTTACATCAGCGCCACGATCATCATCCAGTTGCTGACCGCAGTCGTGCCGCAGTTGAGCAAACTCGCGCGCGAAGAAGGCGGGCGGACGAAGATCATCCAGTACGGTCGCTACCTCACGCTGTTGCTCTGCCTCGGGCAGGGCCTCGTCATGGCGATTGGCTGGGAGCGTCCGGAAACAATCTTCGGCAACGGCATCGGCAAGCTCGTGCTGTATGACAATCTCTGGTGGTATCGCATTCAGACGGTGATGTTCCTGTCCACGGGCACGATGTTGCTCATGTGGCTTGGCGAGCAAATCACCGAGCG
>SCTL01000033.1 GCA_004297495.1 Verrucomicrobiota bacterium | reverse complement strand
AATGGATTTTCCGGCTCAGAAATCGAGCAAGCCATCGTGTCGGCGATGTACACGGCTCACGCCCAAGGCCGCGTCATCACGCAAGCAGACCTGCTGGCCGAGATCAAGCAGACGCGCTCGCTCTCGGTTGTGATGGCTGAGAAGGTGGAAGAAATCCGCCGCTGGGCGGATGGTCGCACCGTGCCGAGTGATTGAATTTCGCGTAGCTGCCGCCGATTCGAATCCGGCATCCTCGCTTAGAGCGGTTGCCAGAAACAATTTCCGAAAACATTCAACATTCAACATTCAACTCCCAACGTACAAGCGCGCCGGCACCGACCCTTCGACGTTCAGTGTTGAATGTTGAATGTTGAATGTTTCCCCTGAATCCGGAAATGGATTCTGGCAACCGCTCTAAACCACTTTCCAGATGGAAGTGCAAACCCCTCACCCGGCCGGCGGCCACCCTCTCCCCATCCGATGGGGAGAGGGACGGGGTGAGGGGCAAGCCACGTTCAAGCGCAGATAATGTTGGGCGGTCTATCCAAGCTTTCAGCGCCTCGCAAAAAATGCCCTTTGAATGACAATCGGCGCGTAGTGGGCCGCCGTGATTACCGCGAGACTGTGACCAACGAAAATGAATTGGTCAGGCCAATCCGAAGCCGAAGCGCGCTGCGAAGTGTGCCCGTTGAGCCGCGTGCAGGCCGGCATGGCCGTGCGCATCAAGGAACTTTGCGCCGCGCCGGAAACTCAGAATCGCCTCCGCGAAATCGGTCTCGGCGAGGACCAGATCGTCCGGCTCATCACCAGCCAGAACAATTTCATCTGTCAGGTTTGCAACTCGCGCCTCGCCATCAGCGAGCAACTCGCGAAGCTCATCATGGTCGAACCGCTCCTTCGACCCGCGCCCATCACGGCGCGCTGAGATAGCGGTCAATTCCCTCCGCCGCCTTGCGTCCGTCGCGCACGGCGTGAACCACCAGACTCGGTCCGCGCACCACGTCGCCGCCCGCAAACACGCCGGGCAGATTCGTCATCTGATTTTCATCCGTCTTGATCGCGCCCCAGTCGTTTACCGCAACTTGTGAAAGATCGCTTGTTGCCGGAAACGGCACGGGGTCGAAGCCATACGCGATGAGCACCAGATCGGCGGGCAGCGTGAACTCCGAGCCTTTCACCGCGCGCGGTTTGCGCCGGCCCGAGGCGTCGGGTTCGCCCAGTTCCATCCGCACGCAGCGCACGGCGGTGACTTCGCCGGCGGCGTTGCCTTCGAGCGCAATGGGATTTGTGAGGAACAGAAAGCGCGCGCCCTCTTCGAGCGCGTTGGCGTATTCCTTGCGCGAGCCGGGCATGTTCGCCAAGTCGCGCCGATACGCGCAAACCGTGTCCGCCGCGCCGCAACGAATCGCCGTGCGCAAACAATCCATCGCGGAATCACCGCCGCCGAGCACGACGACGCGTTTGCCACGAACATCCACGGGCGGCAACCCGAGCGCGATGGGCGCGTTCTTTTGTGCGAGAAACGGCAGGCCCTGCAAAACATTTTTCAATTCCGCGCCGGGACAATCCAGCGGCTTGGCCTTGAGCGCGCCGATGCCGAGATAGACCGCGCCGAAATCATCGCGAAGTTGCGTGAGCGTGATGTCCTTGCCGACGGTGACGCCGACTTTGAATTCCACGCCTTGCTGCCGAAGAATGTTCGCGCGCCGCTCGACGACTTCCTTTTCCAGCTTGAACGCCGGGATGCCGAACAGCAGCAAGCCGCCGGGCAGTAGTTGCGACTCGAACACCGTGACCGCATAGCCCCATTGCGAAAGCAAATCCGCGCAGGCCAGTCCGCCCGGGCCGGCGCCGATGACGGCCACGCGTTTGCCGTTCGGTGGCGCGATCGGGACTTTGCCCGCGCCGCGAGCCAGCGCGTATTCGTTGATGAATTTTTCAATCGCGCCGATGCAGACGGATTCCGCCGGCGACATGACGCACGAGGCTTCGCAAAGTTTTTCCTGCGGACAAACGCGCGGGCAAATCTCCGGCATGGCGCTCGTGCTACGCGAGAGTTCGGCGGCCTCGAGAAATTTTCCCTCCGCCGCCAGCGCCATCCATTTGGGAATCTGGTTGCCCAGCGGACAGCCGGTCACGCACGCGGGCGATTCGCATTGCACGCAGCGGCTGGCCTGCTCGCGGATCGTGGCCTCGTCGAAGAGCGAATAGATTTCGTGAAAGTCCGAGATACGTTCCGCCGCGGCGCGCTTCGGCGGCTCGGCGCGATCGAGTTCCCTCCATTTGAACCGGGCTTGATCGGTGTGCAGCGGATCGTGGGGCATGGGCGTGGATTATTTTTTCCCGGCAATGAACTTGTCGGCCATGTTGACCAGCGCGTCCACCCAGCGCGGATGCTCGTTCATGCACGGAATGCGCGTGAACTCCTTGCCGCTCGCCTTCATGAAATCTTCGCAGCCGCGCATGCCGATTTCCTCAATCGTCTCCAGACAGTCCGAGACGAACGCAGGGCAGATCACCATCATTTTCTTTTTGCCCTCCTGCGCGAGCCGCACGAGTTCGTAATCCGTGTATGGCTTGAGCCACGGGTCTTTGCCGAGACGCGACTGGAACGAGATCGAATACTTGCTCTCTGGAATGCCCGCGAGCTTCACGAACGCGCGTGTGGTGGCAAAGCATTGCGCGCGATAACACGTCGCGTGCGCCGGGCTGGCGACTTCACAACAGTTTTCAACCTTGAGGCAATGGCAGCCGGTCGGATCAGACTTCCGCAAGTGCCGTTCGGGAATTCCGTGATAGCTGAACAGTAAATGATCGAAGTCCTGTTTCAGAAAACCCGCCGCGCTCGCGACCAGGGCCGCGATGAAATCCGGGTGATCGAAGTACGGCGGCTGCACTGTGATCTTCATCTGCGGCGCGAGTTTGGCCGCGACCTCCTGCACGCGCACGACGGCGGTCTCGTAGCTCGACATCGCGTAGTGCGGGAACAGCGGAATAAGCAATACGTCCGTCGCGCCCTTGTCCGCCAGCTTCTTCACGGCGGATTCAATGGAAGGATTCTGATAACGCATCGCCAGTTCCACCGGCACGCTCACGCGCTTCTGCATCACGGCCTGCACGTGCTTGCTCGTCACGACGAGCGGCGAGCCGTCCTTGGTCCAGATTTTGTCGTAGGCGTGGCCGGATTCCGCCGGGCGCTTGATGAGAATCATGCCCACGACGAAGCGGCGCAGCAGCCACGGCGTGTCAATCACGCGACCGTCCATCAGAAACTCATTCAGATAACGCCGCACGTCCGGCACCGACGGCGAGTCGGGCGAACCGAGGTTGACGAGGAGAACTGCTTTGCTCATGCGCAGGAAAATTTAACCACGGATGAACACTGATGGACACGGATAAAAACGACCGGGAGTTGTTTTTTTGGATTCATCCGTGTTTATCCGTGTCCATCCGTGGTTGCAAAATTCCGGCCACACGGTCTGCCACGTTGATGCCGGAGAGGATGGAATCACTCAATGAAACACCGTCACGATAGTGGCCCGCAAGGAAGAACCCCGGCGCTTGGGCCTCAACCACGTTCATCAAATCCTTAAACCGTCCGTAGCCGACGTTGTATTGCGGAATCGCGTGCGGATAAAACACGCAATGCTGAAACGTCGGCTGGCCGCGCACTCCGAGCAGCACGCGCAAATCTTCGCAGACGATCTCGTAAAGTTTCTCCGCCGGCAGCGATGCCAGTTCCGGATACCGCTCGCCGCCGATGTAACTCGTGAGCGTGTGATGTCCCGCTGGCGCGCGATTCGGAAAGAGCGACGAGGAGAAAATTGTCCCCAGAATTTTGAAGCCCTCGATCTTTGGAATCAACATGCCGAAGCCTGAGCACGAATGTGCCACGTCCTCACGGCGGAAACCTAGCACGACGCTGGCGACGGGCGGGTAGCGGATCTCGGCGAAGGCGGAGAGTTCCAATGGAACATTTGGCCTTTGCGAATACGCTATTTTCAGCTCGGCCAACTTTGAAGCGGTCCCGCAAAAGATAACAGCCCCATGCTTGGCACAAGATTCGCCATTCACACCTTGGGTGTGAACCGTCCAATGGTCGTCGGTTTCAAGCATTCGCGTAACAGGCGTGTAAAGTTTTACAGCATCACCAAGTTGGGTGGCGAGCACATCCGGCAAGACCTGCAATCCTTCATCGAAAGAAAATTTCGGTGCGCGATCTTTCGCGACCTCGCCACGCTTCTTGCGTTCGCGCCCACCAAGTAGCTGGCCTTTGATCATCGAGCCGTAGTTGTCTTCCAGCGCTTTCAGTTTCGGGAACGCGTGCGTGACGGAAAGTTTGTAGGGGTCGCCCGCGTAGATGCCGGCTACGAGCGCGTCAATCGCGTGATCGAGAAATTCCTGATTGAACCGGCGCACGACGAACTGCGCGATGCTTTCCTCCACGCCGTCGCGACGCGGCTTGATGAACGGCTCACGCAACACGGCGAGTTTGGCTTTGAGCGAGAACAGTTCCGTCGTGAAAAATCCCAGCGGCTTGGCCGGCATCTCCACGGGCCGACGATAACGCACCACGTAACGCGCCTCGGCGCTCGGATCGGGATCGAGCCGGCGCGATTGCAGGCCCGCGTCGCGCACGAGTTGTCCGATCTTGGGCGAGGTTTCGAGCAGTGTGTTCGGTCCGAATTCGGCGAGGTAGCCGTCCTTGCGCAGCGATTGAATCACGCCGCCCACGCGCCCGCTGGCTTCATAAACCGTGACCGACACGCCTTTGCGCTTCAGGTAAAACGCCGCCGTCAAACCTGTGATCCCCGCGCCGATGATGGCAACCGACTTCATGCGCGGAGAGCTTAAAGAAACTCAGGCACGTTGGAAAGGTGGTGAATTAACGGAGCGAGCCTGGCGAGTTGCGCCGATCAATAGCGCCAGAGGACTGGCGCACTCCCGGACGCTGACGCGTGGATTGGCAGGCCAAGGAAACGCGAAGCGTCCTGGAGTGCGGCGGCCCTCCGCCGCTTTGGTTACGCGCGCGGATGCGCCGCGTCGTAAGCTTTCTTCAATCGCTCGGTGCTCACGTGCGTGTAAACCTGCGTGGTGACGAGATGCGCGTGGCCGAGGAGTTCCTGCACGCTGCGAAGGTCCGCGCCCGCGTCGAGCAGATGCGTGGCGTAACTGTGCCGCAGTTTGTGCGGCGTGAGCTTCGGATCAAGCCCGGCCAGCGCGAGATAATTTTTCAATCGCCGCGCAACCATGACCGCGCTGACTGGGCCAGGCTTGCGCTTCTCAGAAAGAAACACCGGCATTTCGCCCGTGGGTCTCTGCTCCAGCGTCAGCCAATAATTTTCAATCGCCTTCAACGCCGGTTCGCCGATGGGAACTTGCCGTTCCTTCTTTCCCTTGCCGCGCACGCGGACGAGTTGCTCGCTCCAATCAATGTCCTGCACGCGCAGGCCGCACAGTTCGGAGATGCGCAGGCCGCAGGAATAAATGGTTTCCAGAATCGCTACGTCACGAAAGCACGCGCTCACGGCGATGGGCCGGCCGGCTTTCTTTTCCTTCTTGGGCTTGGTCAGTGGTTTGAGTGGCGCGTCGAGCAAGTCTTTCATCTGCTGCACCGTGAGAAACTGCGGCAGGCGTTTGCCGATCTTGGGCAGTGAAATATTTTTGATCGGCGAAGTTTCCGCCGCGCCGTGACGAATCAGGAATTTGTAGAACGAGCGCAAGGCGGAGAAGCGCAGTTGAATCGCCGCGCGCCCGAGGTTGTGACGACCCAGAAAGCGCAGGTAGGCGCGGAAGTCGTCGCGCTGAAGTTTTTCCCACGCCGGAGCGGCTCTGCGCTCGTCCGAGTGCCAGCGCAAAAACTCCGTGAGCGCCTGCTGGTAGTTGCGTTGCGTGTAGATCGAAGCGCCGCGATCTGTAGCCAGATGCGCGAGGAATTTATGAGTCCACGGGTCTTGCGGCGGCGGCTTTGGTGCGGTGGCGTCCACTCACTACGTAGGAGACGAGGTAACGAGTCTCCAATCAATCCAGAAAAGCTTGAGACTCCTGACGTCGTCTCCTACGACTCGCCCTCGCGCGGCGGGAAGTCGAACGTGACCTTGCCCTTCGCGTCCATGACGAGGAACGCGGGGAACGGTTTGCCGGCTTTGGAAATAAATTTTTCCAGCAAGTCGCTCTTGCGCGTCGCGAGAATCTTTTGCGCCTGCGCGCGCTCGATGGGTTGCTGTAGAATCTCGCGGCTCAACTTGAAAGTGCAACGCTTCTTGTCCGCCTGTGACTTCTCGCACAGATAGCCCGCTTCGGTGTCGAAGACCGTGCTGCCGCACTTGGGGCATTTGCCGACGGCTTCCTTGCCGGTGAAATCAATTTTCGGCGGCGGCTCTTTCGGCGGGCCGGATTTCGATTTCCGTTCGCGCGGCACAAACTCGAACGCCGTCGTGCCGTCCTTCACCACCAGGAACGCCTCGAACTTGCGTTTGGTCTTGTTCGAGATGAATCCCTTCAGCAAATCCGTTTTGCCTTCCGCCAGAAGCTTCTTCACCTGCTCGGGCGAAATTTCCTGCTGCAAAATAATTTTGCCTGTGCGGAACTTGCAGGTCTTGGCGATGCCCGCCTGGTTTTCGCAGACGTAATTCATCCCGCCGTCGAAGACGCGTCCGCCGCACGCGGGACATTTGCCGAGCGGTTCCTTGCCGGTGAAATCCATCGGCGCGACGACTTCGCCTTCCTTGTTCAGGTCGTTGCCGAAGTCGAATTCGAGCTTGTGCTCGGCGTTCATCTTGAGCAACGCAGCAAACGGAAAACCCTTCTTGCTCATGAAGCCCTGCAACGGCCCGACCTGCTTCTCCGTGATGAGCTTCTCGACTTCCTCCTGCTCAAACATCCGCCCGCACAAAGTTTTCCAGACCGCGAAATCGCACTTCACGCACTGATACTGTTTGTATTTCTCGTGGATTTCGCCGCCGCACTTCGGACAGGGCACATTCAACACGCCAAAGTCGCCGGGAATCGTGTCGTGCTCGTATTGCTTGGCGCGGTCCACGATGCGGCGCGTCATCTCGGAAATGCCCGCCATGAACTGCGCGCGGCTGATTTGTTTGCGCTGGATTTGTCGCAATTGAAACTCCCAATCACCGGTCAGTTCCGGTTTCGTGAGTTCGGGAATTCCCAAACCATTCAACAGCTCCATCAGCGAAAACGCCTTGGCCGTGGCCTGCAGTTCGCGCCCGTTGCGATGAACGTATTGCTCGTAGATCAAACCCTCGATGATCGCCGCGCGCGTCGCGGGCGTGCCGAGACCTTTCTCGCTCATCGCCTCGCGCAGTTCGTCGTCGTCCACGAGTTTGCCCGCGCCTTCCATTGCGGAGAGCAGCGTGGCTTCCGAGTAGCGTGCCGGCGGCTTTGTGACAGTCGCCTTCACTTCGACATTCTTAGCGTTTACTCTTTCGTCTGGCTGAACTGCGCAGATAATGGGGTCGTCGTCTGTCTGAACTTCTTTCCCATACACCTCTAGCCAGCCCGGCTTGACCATGACCTTACCTTCGCTCTTGAATGGTTGGCCTTCGACACGAGTGATGCGTGTTGTAATCAGGAATTCGGCTGAAGGATAAAAGATTGCTAGAAACCGTTTCGTGACGAGGTCGTAAAGTTTCTGTTCAGGTTCGCTCAATCCTTTTGGCGC
>SCTL01000032.1 GCA_004297495.1 Verrucomicrobiota bacterium | reverse complement strand
AAGTGTCGAGTCCGCCCGAGTAAGCGAGAACAATTTTCATGTGGCGGAGATTAAACAGTCAACGCGTCGGGAGCGCAAAGCGGAAATGAAATGCAGGCTTGGTCGCAGAATAAGATGGTATTCGCTCAGGCTTCTGAGATGATAGGCGCGTGCGAATCCCCTTCGAGCAACTCCGCTCTCCGGACGACTTGTGCCGTCCGGGAGGCCGATGGACCGCGTGATCTATTTTTTCGCGCGCATGGCGGTGGCCTTGGTGCAGGCGCTGCCGCTGCGCTGGGTCGCGCAAATAGGCCGTTGTGGCGGCGAGTGCGTGTTCTGGATTGACCGGCGGCATCGTCGGATGGCGCTGAAGAATCTGACGCGCTGCTTCGGTTCGGAAAAATCCCCCGCCGAAATCCGGTCGCTCGCGCACGAAAATTTCCGGCGCATCGGCGAAAATTATTGCTGCGCCGTCAAGAGCGCCGCGATGTCCGAGGCCCAGATGCGGAAAGTGTTGGAAGTCCGCGGCACGGAACCGCTGAAACTCGCCGCGGAGGAAACCGAACAAGACAGCCGCGTGCTGGCCACCGGCCACTTCGGGAATTTTGAGCTGCTCGCGCGACTGGAGTCCTACGTTCCGGGTTTGCAATGCGCCGCGACTTATCGCGGGGTGAAGCCGGCGGCGCTGGACCGGTTGCTTTATTCGCTGCGCACCCAGGGCGGGGCGTTGTTCTTCGAGCGGCGCAGCGGGGCGGAGGATTTGAAACGCGCGATGAGTCAGGGCGGTCTGATGCTCGTGCTGGTGTGCGACCAGAGCGCGCGTGACTGTGGATTGGAACTGCCTTTTCTGGGTTACAACTGTTTCGCCTCGCGCGCGCCGGCGGTGATGGCCGCGCGTTACGGTTGCCGTTTGTTCGTGCCCATCTGCTATCGCATCGGACTCGGGCGTTGGGTGATTGAGATCGGCGAGCCAATCGCCACACGCGAAAACGGCCGCCGCCGCTCCACCGATGACATCACGCGCGACGTCAACCGCGCGTTTGAGGCCGGTGTTCGCCGTGATCCGGCAAACTGGTTCTGGGTGCACAATCGCTGGAAAACCCTGACCGGCGACGCACCCGCTGCGTCCGGAACGCTGGTTGAATCAGCCGCCGGTTGACCGTTCACCCTTCGTCCGCGCGAGTCGTTGATACAGCGCGTGCAGTTCATCCACCATCTTTTGCGCACTGAAGTTTTCGTGAACGAAAGCCTGTCCACGTCTGCCGAGCCGCTCGCGTAGCGCGGGTTGGTTGGCGAGTTCAAGAATGGATTGCGCCAGGCGATTCGTGTGGCCGGGGCGCACGAGAAAGCCCGTTTCATTATCCACGCAAATTTCTTTCGCGCCGTCGCAGTCATAGGCAATCACAGGTTTGGCGGCGGCGAGCGCCTGCGGCAGCGCGCGCGGCAGACCTTCGCGCCAGGAGAGATGCACGAGCAAATCCATGATGCCGACGAGCGCGGGAACTTCCGTCGGCGGCACAAGGCCGGCGAAGATAAAATGCTTTTCCAATCCGCTGTTGCGCGCCATTTGCTCGAAACGCCCTCGCCATTCGCCGTCGCCGACGAGCAAGAACCTGATCGCGGGATTTGCCTTCACAACTTCGGGCGCGACGGCGAACAAATCGTCGTGGCCCTTGAGTTCAAACAGCCGAGCGATTTTGCCGATGACAATGTCCTCCGGTTTCAAACCGTAGCGCGAGCGGAGCAGGGGATCGTTGCGCGCGGCGAGAAACGGTTCGAGGGCGAAGCCGCTGAAGATGCGGGTGTATTGTTCGGGTCGTCCGATGCCGGCGGCGAGATATTGATCGCGCATGGCGTCGGCTACGGTGACGAAGTGGTCGGCGAAGCGACCGGCGTAGCGTTCGGCGGCGGTGAAGATGAAGTTGGAAAGGTTGTCCTGAAACTTTCCAAAGGACGGGCCGTGGATTGTGTGAACGATGATCGGCACGCGGGCGCGTCGCGCCGCGAGCCGGCCAAGAATGCCCGCCTTGCCGCTGTGGGTGTGCACGAGGTCGGGTTTGGTTTCGCGAAAGATGCGCGTGAGTTTTTGCAGCGCGAGAAAATCTTTCCACGGATGAACCGGGCGGACCAGTTCAGGGAGAATTTTCAGCGCGCCGGGTTGGTCGGCGAAAACGGATTCGAGTGAGCCTTCCGGGCCGGTGCTCGGGCCGGAGATGAGGTCAACCTCGAGGCCGGGCTTGGCGCGGAGTCCGAGGACGGAGGTGATGGTGTTTTCCTGCGCGCCGCCGACGATGAGCCGGGTGATGACATGCGTGACACGCATGTGCGTTATTTCTTCTTCACGCCTTTGAGTTGATCGAGGCGTTCGCCGACGAGTCTCGCCTCAATTGTGTTGGTGGGCGCGAGGGAAAGGTAGGCTTCGTAGTGGCGGATGGCGGCGTTGGTGTCGCTGCGTTTGAAGGCGATGTCGCCGAGGCCGAAACTGATTTGATACGAATCAGGAAACTGCCGTTGCAATTCATCGTAGTCAGCCTGCGCGAGATCGAGCTGGCCGTTGCGGAGATAGGCGATGGCGCGGTTGATGCGCGCGACGGCGTTGTCGGGCTGGAATTTCAGCAGGCGGGAAAGCGCGTTGACACTTTCGCCGTAGAGGCCCATCTGGAGGGCGATAAAGCCTTTGCTGAACAGCAGGCTGAAGTCATCGGGCCGCGCCGCGAGGCGGCGATCCAGCAGCGCGAGGGCGTTGGTGGGCATGCCGTTTTGGGAATAGATGCCGACAGCCACGCCGAGCAGGCGGTCGTCGTCGGGGTATTGGGCGAGGGTGCTCTCGATGAGCGCCGTGGCTTTGGCGGGTTCCTTTTTGGCGAACCATGCGGAGGATTCGAGCGAGAGCAAATCCGTGCGGTTGGTGGTGTCGAGTTGGAAGCGTTCGGCGTGGTCGCGAATTTCCTTGAGGATGGCGAGCGCGGCATCGGGCAACTTGGCCATGAGGTTGAGTTGCGCGAGCCAGAAGCGGCTGGGCAGGTCGGTGTCCGAGTATTTGCGCACGCGCTCGAAGGGTTGGGCGGCTTGACGGAAAAGATTGCCCTGAAGATAAGTGTAGCCTTGGGCGTAGCAGAAATTCGGTTCGTCGAAGGGACCG
>SCTL01000332.1 GCA_004297495.1 Verrucomicrobiota bacterium | reverse complement strand
GCCGGTTCGGCGGGCAGGTGAGCACGGGCGCGCCGCTGTCAATCACCGCCACGTCCTGCGAGCAAAACGCCGAGCACACATTGGTGATGAAGTTAAGCGCGAGCGTGTAGTTCGTGCCGCAAGTCGAGCTGGCCACGACTTTCACGGTTTGCTGATTCGCCGCGCCGGAGATCGAGCCGCCGCCGGATACGGACCACGCGTAAGAAGTCATGCCCGCCGGAGCGCTGAAGGTATTGGTTGTGCGCGGGCAGGTGTTAGTCACGCCAGCGATCGAACAAACGGGCGGTTGTTGCACGGCGAGTACGATGTCGTCGGTCTCGGTGCAGCCGTTTACTTGCACGACCGTCAATCGCAACGTGGCGCTGACAGAGCTCACGTGCACCGTGGTCACGAGCGCGTTTGTGTCGTCAACCGTCGCGCTGCCGCTGAGCACGCTCCACGTGGTGGAAGCGACCGAGGAGAGTCCGCTGCCCGCCGCGCCGTTGAGCGGGAAAGTTGTTTCCGCGCCTTCAGCGCAACGAACTTGGTCCGGCCCGGCTTGCGCGTCCGGGCCGATGCGCAGGGTGTATTGAAAGGGCGTGATGAAATCTTCGATGGTGGCGGTGTCGGACGAGGATGATTTGGTTTTGACCATGATGGTCTTGAATCCGAACGAAGCGCACTGATCGAAACTGCCGAGCAGGGCCGTCAAGTCAATCGCCGCCTCGGCGAAGGCGTTCGGTGCGTAGGTCGTTACGCCGAACGCGCCGTAGGGAACCGAGATGGTGTTGGAGTTCACCGCCATGAAGAAGCGCCCCGTGGACAGCATCGCGGTGGCGTCCGCGTAGTCGAATCCGCCGAGGCCGTTGGTCTGCCAGCGGTACGCGAGAAAGTCCGGGGTGCTGCCGCCGCCGATGAAGGCGAGGCTGAAGAGCAGGTCGCCGCTCGTGCGCCCGCCGTTGGTGCCGGCGGAGCTGAAGGTGTTCGTGGCGGTCAGCGTGAGCGGGCTTTGGAGAAATTCGAAGTCAATGTAGGAATCGCCGGAAACGCTGTAACGATCCGCAGCCACCACCGCCCAGGTGTGGCCGTTCGTGTCGGTGGTGAGGTGGAGCAGGGCGTTGTTAATGTCCGTCTTGGATGACGCCTTGTTCGTGGTCCACTGCCAGATGTTCGGATTGTCCCGCCATTTCATGCCGCCTTTGAAGACGTTGTCACTGCCGTTGTATGGATCGCGCAGGTGAAAAGTCCGGCTGGCATTGATCGGCACACCGGCCAGTGTGAGCACACTGCCGCCGGAGCCGGGGAAAGCGTTGGTGTCGGAAATCCAGTCGCCGACGTTGGCGGCCGGTGTGTTGGCCATCAAATTGCCATCAATCGCAAACCCGTACGGCGGCGGATCAACCGGTGCAACACCGTTGGGCGGCGGCACCGCCGGCGCAGCGACCGTCAGCAGCAGCAGACAAACGATCGGCAGCCAACGATCCAAGTGGCGCAGGTGTTTCATAATTTCTCTCCTTGCTCTCAGCGACGCTCTGCCGGGCAGAGTTGCGACGCAGCGAAATTCTTCCTTGCGATTGCTTCCATCAATCCGGGAACTGTTTTTCTTTCGAGCCACAATTTGCACGCGAGACGCGGGGAAACAAATCGGGGCGCTGCCAGAGAATCAGCCCGGGGGATTGCCGGGTGAAGTGACCGGAGGAAAACCCGCCGGAGGCGAGTCGAAGATCAAAACTGCAAACCGTCAGCCGACGTAGCGCGGCTCAAACACCGGCCCGAAACCGTGCTGGCGCAGCAGTTCGATAAACTTCGCGATGCCGCGCTTCTCGTCAGAGCCGAGATGGTAGTGAATATGCCAGCCGAAGTAATCCTTCCGGAAATCCTCGGTGTATTCCTTCCGCTCGCGGATGAGATGGTCGAGCGTGTCCATGCCGAAATCCTTCGTTTCCGTCAGCACGCGGCGCAACTCGCGATTCTCGACGCCACGCCGCAAAGCCCACACCGCGTAAACGAAGGGCAGATTCGTCAGTTCAAACCACGCCGCGCCCAGATCGAAAATCTCGTGCGGATGCCCCGCGAACAGAAAATCCAACGCCGCATCGCCGATGAGCAGGACGAAATCTTTTTCTTTCGCGGCTTCATAACTTTCCAGCGGGTTGAATGCAGGTTTCAATCCGCGCTCGGCGAGCAAAACTTTGAGCAAGGTCACGCTGGTAAGCGAAGCGGTGTCGCAAAAAACTTCTTCTGCTTCTTCCAGCGGACGACGATGGGCGAGAAAAACACTTTTCACCTCGCCCAGCGACGCGACCGCCACGCCGTCGAGAATGTCGTAGCGATCATTGAGCAGCGGTTCGACCACGCTGACCAGCGCGGCGTCGAGTTCATCGCGACGCAACATTTCAGCGAGCTTTGAAGGTGCGGCGTATGTCACCTGGTCTTCAATTCCGCGCGTCAGCGGAATCGCATTCAGTGCCTTCACCGAACCGACGCGAAATCCGGCGAGCGACTGTTCCAGCCCAATCTCACGTTGGCGATTCACAGCGCGCTGCTCATGTTCGAAACGGCGCGCGATCTCCTCCGCCGAATCCGGCGGCGTCATCCGCAATTTGGGAGTTTCGTCGGACATGAATTCAGCGGGTACCATCTCGCGCTTGCGGTCGCGCCGCCAGCGGTTGCAAATCTTGTTTCAACATCGAGCGCCAGTTTGCACTCTCGCTGCTGAAGTGTCCACCGTTGCCTGTGATCACGAAGTCAACCGCGCTTACGGGCGCTCACTTCCAGGACGAAACGCTGCGGGTCGTCCGGCGTGACGATGATCGTGCGGTTGGTGAGTTTCATCACGACCGTGCGCGCCGGATCCGTACCGTAAGCGCGATACATGCCGAGCCGTCCATTGCGAAACCAGCCGAAGAAGCCAAACAGCCCACCACTACCGCAAAGTCGAATCGAGCACCGCATCGCGTCTGGATCAGCTTCCACCGAGACGACGGTCGTCAGCGGAATGTGATTGCCCCAGCCAAGGCGTTCGATGAGCAGTTCGTCATCGCGCAGCACGTAGCCACGAACCATGAACGGCACGGCGGAGGCCAGAATCAGCAACGGCGTGACGACCATCAGCACTCGCGCAAAGGGCGGCGTCCGGTCAGGAAGCCCGATCAAACCAATCGTCATCATCCCGAACATCACGACGAATACGGCCACCGTCAGGATTTTCACAATCATCGCCCACGGTGCTCCGAAACGAATTTCATTTTTCATAACCCATTCCCCTCGTAGCGGCGTCTCGGCAGAGCGCCGCAATTTTTATTTCAGCCGGCGGCGCTCTGCCGAGACGCCGCTACGAAACCATTTCTCCGGGCGAGCTGTTTCCAGCCCGCCCGGATTTTTTTCCTTAGTTCTTCGGCACAACTGGCGTCGGCACTTGGAACAACAAGTTCGGACCGCCGCTCGCGTTGTTGCCGGCCATCCACCATTGCGGGTAGCGGCCATCCCATTTTTCAACCCGCGCCTTCTCCACGTCCAGCGCTTTCAACTGATAGAGCAATGGATTCTGCTGCGCTTCGTTGAGCGCGCGATTCACTTCGCGGATCGCTTCCGCTTCGCCGGCGGCGGCGGTCTTGCGCGCGTCCGCCAGACCCATCGCTTCGCGCCGCGCTTTTTCGGCCACGGCGTTGGCTTCGAGTTCGATGCGCTCATTCTCTTTTTTCTGCGCTTCGAACTTCGCTTCCGAGACGACCTTCAACTGCTGCGCGATGAACGTGTCGTCAATCGAGCGTTGAATCGCGGGATTCTCATACGTCATCCCGCCGAACATGCCGACCGTCGTCACCGTGATGCCGCGTGTGGCGAAGAAGTTCGTCAGGTCGTGCTTCACCGCGTCGCTGATCTCCTGCTTCTTCGAGCGCAACACGTCGAGCGGATACTTGGCCGCGACTTCCGCCGAGACCTGTTGAATCCGCGCGCGCACTTCGCGATCCATCACTTCGTGCAACGACCCGCTCGGATACCAGTAGAGGAACTTCGCCGCATCGTCTTCACTGATGAAGGCGGTGCAAGTAAAGCCCATGCTGAACCCGACACTGTCGCCGCTCTCGATCCAGATCGCCTGGTCGGTGTGCGTCGGCCGGCGATTACCCTCGCCGTTCGTCGTGGCGGTGCTCATCCACTCGCGCGTCACCGGCGAGCGATTCACCTTCACCAACCGCACGGTCGCAATCCACCGGCCATCGTTGCTGATGCGGCCTTCTTGCGACCAGCGGTGCGTGATTTGCACGCGCTTGGCGGCAACCTTGCGCTGTTTCAAATACTCTTCGCTCTGAAACTTCGCCTGTTGCGTGCCGTCGCCTTCGAGCGGAATCAGGAATCCCGTTTCGCTCGTGTCAATCTCGACGTACTCCGGCTTGTCATACGCCTTGATGCAACCGCTCGTGAACCCGAGCGCCGTCACGGCGACGATCACGGACGCGGTGCTGCCGAAAACTTTTCGGAGTCGCGCGCCGAGCGGCGACGCAGAAATGCGATCAGCAAATTTCCTCGCCACCGGACCAAGCGTGAACACCGCAGCCACGAGCGTCAGTAACGCCGTAGCCAGTTGCACGCTGTCCTTGAGCGATTGGAAGGAGCGCAATTCACGCGCGGCGCTGTTGCCGCCGTTGAATTGATTGAGCGCCAGCCGCGCGGACAAGTCCGCCTGCTGCGTGCTCAAGAGCCAGTTTTCCGCCATCCAAAGTGTGGCGGTCACCATGCCAAACATCATCAGTCTTTTCATAACCCTAACCTCGCGTTTGTACGCGCGCGCCCGTTCGTAGCGGAAGGCAGACGCCTTCCGGCTTCTGCGTGCGGCGTGGCGGAATGCGGCTGCACTCCGCTACGTCGGTACGCGACGCAGTTGTTTCATCGGGGTGACCAGATGGTGCCGCGACTTGCGGCCCTAGAGGATCGCCCTTCCAATTGCCTGCGAGGTTAGCTGACGGGCTTGGTCCTGGAAGTGACCTTGGGCGCACTTGCGCCCGTTCGCCCCGGCGGAGTTTCCACTCCGCATTTGGGTCCCCCGCGCCGGCTTGCAGGAAGGCAATCCGGCTTCGGCTGCTACTACTTCAGCGAGCGATGAATCGCATGAATGACCCGGCATGTCAATAGGTGCGCGCGCAAAGCACTGATGATGAGGAAAAACCTGTAAGTTTGGAAAATCTCACTCGACTTACTGACAATGAAAGCGCTCAGGTGTGTCGCGACTTGCGCTTGAGACGAATCAACTCAACTTTAACTGCCGAACAGTTGCCCGAATCGGCTGTCAATGAACTGAACATGAAACTGGCGATAACTTTCAGCGCACTGGCGACGATCGTTCTGCTCACCGGCTGCAATCACGCCGATGTGACCACGAACGCTGCCGCTGCCGAGCCGACGAATTCAACTTCCATCACCACGAATCAAACCATGAGCGACAAGATCACCAAGACTGACGAGCAATGGAAAAAGGAACTCACGCCCGAACAATACCAGGTGCTGAGGCAGAAAGGCACGGAGCGCGCCTTCACCGGGAAGTATTGGAACACGAAGGACAAGGGTGTGTATCGCTGCGCCGCGTGTGGCGCGGAATTGTTCGTGTCGGACACCAAGTTTGATTCCGGCTGCGGCTGGCCGAGCTTTTACGCGCCGATGTCCACGAACGCGGTGGCGGAAGCGAAGGACAGCAGCCATTTGATGGAACGCACCGAAGTGCTTTGCTCGAAGTGCGGCGGTCATCTCGGGCATGTGTTCGACGACGGCCCGAATCCGACGGGTTTACGTTACTGCATCAACTCCGCGTCGCTGAAGTTCGAGGGCAAGAAGGACGAAAAGAAATGAAGTGCGAACTTGCAGCGTTCAAGCGCTGCGGAGTTTCACGCCTTGGATTTTTTCCACGAAGCCAGTGAAGCCCTCGGCCTGCTTTTTCAAGCGCCCGAGCAGTTCCGCGTCCGTGAGCCGGCCATTGTCGTCCAGCAATTTGCCGATGCCGGGCATGAAGACGCGCTCGGGATAGATGTAGGCGTTGCGATACCCGAAGATGGCCTGCAACTGCTCGACCGGTCGCAGCGCACCCCAGATGCCCGCCGCCAGGCCGGTGAAACACACGGGCCGTCGCTCGAAGCTCTCGGGGAACTTGAGCATGTCTATGAAATACTTGAGCACGCCGGGAATGCCGCCGTTGTATTCGGGCGTGACGACGTGCAGGCCGGAGGCGTGCAACACGCCGTCGGCGAACGGCTGAAATGATTTCGGCTTCTCGGCGTAGCTGGCGGGCGAAAAAATTTCTGGCGGCAACTGCGCGAGATCGAGCACGCGGAGCGGGACTTTCAGCCCGGCGTAAATCTCCTCGATGTGCCGCGCGACTTTGCGCGTGTTGCTGTCCGGGCGGTTTGTGCCGACGATCAAGGTCATCATGGGCATTAGAGATAGTCGGTCGGTTCAGGATTGGCAAATGTTGGTTCGCGATGCAGCAACCTGATTTGAATGGAGCGCGGCTGTGTCGTCCTCGACCAGCCGCAGCAGCCTCGCAACGCAGGCGTGTTGGAATTTACCTGATGCCTCCAGTATCTCGACGGGCTGCGGCTGGTCTGCGACACAGCCGCGCTCCGGGTTGGAATTTCGTCGGGACTCCTGAAGCGGGAGGTGAACCGGACAAAAGGGAAGGGCTGGCGTGCGCGTATCTACCAACTGATCACTATCACTGACTTACGGTCCACTGAC
>SCTL01000331.1 GCA_004297495.1 Verrucomicrobiota bacterium | reverse complement strand
GCGCGATTGGCCCGAGCAACTACGTGCAAGCCGTCAACGTGCGCGTGCAAGTCTTCAATCGTTTCACCGGCGCGGCGCAGACTTCGGCCAATGCGATCAGCGCGCTCTTCACGGCCCTCGGGAATGGCAGCTTGTGCGCCACGACCGACGACGGCGATCCGGTCGTGCTCTACGATCAATACGCCGACCGTTGGTTGGTCGCGCAATTCGCCAACGCCTCTTCCGCCACCGGGCCGTACTACATGTCCATCGCCATTTCCAAGACCTCCGACCCCACGGGTGCTTACTACGCCTATTGTTTCCAGATGCCGAACGCCAGTGGCGGAAAGTTTCCTGACTATCCGAAGATCGGCGTCTGGCCGGACGGTTATTACATGGCGGTGAATCAATTCAACGGCGCGGGCACATCGTTCCTCGGCGCGGGCGTGTATGCCTTCGAGCGCGCGAAGATGCTCGTGGGCGATGCTTCCGCCAAATTCATTTATTTCAACGTCAACAATATTGACTCGACCATTTACAGTTTGCTGCCGGCGAGCGTGGACGGCCCGCTCCCGCCGCTCGGCACGTCGAACTACTTTGCCTGCCTGCGCGGCAACTCGCTCGGCGACAGCAGCGATGATTTGCGCCTCTTCAACTTTCACGCGGACTTCGTGAACACAAACCTCTCGTCGTTCATCGAACGCACCGAAAGCCCGGTGGCCGTGGCGGCTTACACGGCGTTCAGCCCGAACACCGCCGGCGTCCCGCAACCCGGCACGTCCGTCCTGCTCGACACGCTCGCGGATCGGCTCATGTTCCGATTGCAGTATCGCAACTACGGCTCGAACGAATCGCTCGTCGTCACGCACACCGCCACCGGCGGCAGCGGTCAGGCGGCGATTCGCTATTATCAACTCAAGCGCAATCTCCCGGGCGGAACTTTCGGCATCAACGAACAAGCCACCTACGCGCCCGACGCGGTGCATCGCTGGATGGGCAGCGCGGCGATGAATTATCGCGGCGATCTCGCGGTGGGTTACAGCGTGTCCGCGAGCAGCAGTGTTTATCCCGGCATCCGTTACGCCGCGCGGTTGGCGAGCGATCCGGCGGGCGGGCTTTTTCAGGGTGAAGCCACGCTCATCAACGGCGGCGGTTCGCAAACGAGCACCGGCAATCGTTGGGGCGATTACAGTTGCATGACCGTTGATCCGACGGACGACTGCACGTTCTGGTACACGCAGGAGTATTACGCCACGACCAGCATCGGCGGCTGGCGTACGAGGATCGGAAGTTTTTCGCTGCCCGGTTGCTCCGCGGCACCGCAGGCGAAAATTCAGGGCACGGTCTTCAGCGGCTTCACCGGTCTGCCGCTCTCCAACGCCGTCGTGCGCACGGCCAGCGGGTATTTCCGGGTCACGGGCGCGGATGGAACTTATTCAATCACGCTCACCCCCGGCACCAATGATTTCACGGCGCAGTCGGTCGGAGTCGGCACCAATTTGCTCAACGGCTTGATTCTCACCAATGGCGAGACGCGCGTGCAAAACTTCGTGCTCGGGCCAACCGTCCCGATTCTTTCCATCACCTCGGCTGCGGGATTTTCACCCGCCGGTCAGACCGGTGGCCCGTTCAGTCCGACGAACCAGAGTTTCGTCGTCAACAACGTTGGCGCCTCCAATCTCAACTGGACCGCCACCAAATCCGCGGCGTGGCTCACGCTCTCACCAGGGGCGGGCACGTTGGCGTCCGGCACCAGCACCAATGTCCTCGTCTCCCTGAACGCGACCGCGAACAGCCTGCCCGCCGGCACGTATCTCGACACCATCGGCTTCACCAACCTGAACACGGGTGATGGCAACACCACGCGCGCGGTTTCATTGACCGTGACGAATCCCATGCCGGTCGTTGTTTCGAATGCCTGGTCGCTCGTCGCCGAGTCCTGTGTGACCAACAATGGGCTTCTGGATCCGGGTGAGACCGTCACCCTCAACGTCTCGCTCAAAAATGTTGGCAGCGCGAACACCACCAATCTCGTCGCCACGTTGCAGTCCGGGGGCAGCGTCAATTCGCCGAGCGCGCCGCAAAGCTACGGCGCACTGATTGCCGGCGGCGTGGGTGCCAGTCAGCCGTTCACCTTCACGGTCGGCGGGTCCTGTGGCGGCACGATCTTCGCCACCTTTCAATTGCAGGACGGCACCGCATCCCTCGG
>SCTL01000330.1 GCA_004297495.1 Verrucomicrobiota bacterium | reverse complement strand
ATCTGGTTCGTCTCGATGAATCCCACGAACGGTGAGCCGAATCTTTTCATCTCGGCCTTGTTGGTGACGAGCGACCACAGCGTCTGGACCGTCGCGAACGGGCGCGTGCGCCGGGCGAAGGATGGCGCGTGGGTGGCGGAATCGGAGGCGTGCCGCGATTTGTTCACCGGCTACGTGGATCGGCTGGGCCTGCACGAAGACGCGCAGGGCGACGTCTGGCTTTATCATTACGGCAAGGGTCTGTTCCAAATCGAGCCGGACGGCCAGACGCATGCGTTCGGGGTGCATGATAATTTTCCCGGCCGGCGCGTGGATTGTTTTTTTGAAGACCGCGAGTGGAACATCTGGGCGGGGGTGGATCGCGGCGGATTGATCCGCTTGCGGGAAAAACGATTCAAGCTGCTGTCGCCGGACGACGCGGTCGCCAACGCGTCGGTGACCGTGACCGAGGATCATGCGGGCGCGATCTGGCTCGGCACGTTCGGGTCCGGCCTGTACCGATGGTATGAGAACAAATGGCAGGGATATTTTTTATCCACCGGCAATCAACGCGGATATGTTTTCAGCGTCATCGGTGACGGCGTTGGCCGGATCTGGGCCAGCGCGGGCGAGGAGGATTTGTATGTGTCGCAGGGCGGAGAATTCCGGCAGGCCGTGCCGAGCGTGCATGGCGTGAAAGCCATCCTGCCGACGCGCGATGGCAAAGTGTGGGTGGCGTTGAAGAGCGGATTGGGTTGTTTGACGGGAAATAATTATCGCCAGTTTCAACCGGAGGATGGCGTGCGGCGGCTCGAAATCCGCGCGCTGGCCGAGGATCAAGCCGGCGCAGTGTGGGCGGGCGCGGGCGATGGCACGCTCTATCAAGTGGTGACGAATCGCGCGCAGTCATTCGTGCCGGCGGATGAGCGCGTGCCGCACGCGATCTGGTCGTTGCTGGCCGATACGAACGGCGTGATCTGGGTGGGAACATTTCGCGGCGGACTGTTGCGGTTCGCGGACGGAAAATTTGTCCGCATCACCCAGCAGCAGGGTCTGCCGGACAATGTGATCTGCCAGATTCTCGACGATCAGGCGGGGAATTTATGGATGGGTTCGCAGCAGGGAGTTTTCCGCGTCGCCAAAAGCGAGCTGAACAACGTCGCCGCGGGCAAACAAGCGTCCGTGCGGTGCAAGGCTTACGGACTTTATGACGGGCTGCCCTCGCTCGAATGTTCCGGCGGCTATCAACCGGCGGCGTGGCGGCTGCGCGACGGGCGGATGCTGTTTGCGACCTTGCGCGGGGTGGCGATGGTCGAACCGTCGAGTCACTCGGCGAACCAATTGCCGCCGCCGGTGGCGATTGAAGATGTGTGGGTGGACGGTCAGCCGCAGGGCAAATCCACCCAGGCCGGCCGGCCGGCTTCGGACGAAAAAGAACTCTCCGCCGTCCGGCTCGTCGTGCCGCCCGGAAAGAAGCAGGTCGAGTTTCGTTACGCGGGCGTGAGCCTCTATTCGCCGGACCGGGTGCGCTTTCGGTATCGGCTCGCGCCGCTGGACAAGGATTGGATCGAGGCCGGCGTGCGCCGCTACGCGCAATACAGCTATCTGAAGCCAGGGGATTA
>SCTL01000329.1 GCA_004297495.1 Verrucomicrobiota bacterium | reverse complement strand
ACGGTCTTTCGCGCAAAATCTGGCAGAAGATCATGATCTTCGACCGCATCCTCGCTCCGGGCAACCCAGCGCCTTTAGCGTCCTGATTTCTTAGAGCCGCTTTGTCAACGTCAACGCGAACGTGTGTCCTTGCGCGCGGTTTTCCGCCGTGAACTCGTAGAGGTAGCGGAAGGAAACAAAGAGCATCTGCTTCGGAAACGCCACACTGATCTCCGGTCCGACGGCGGCCACGGAATCACGACTCTTGTCCACGCCACTGTCGCTTGTCACCTGTTGCTGGTAATAACCGACGACCCCGACGTCATAAACCTTCTCGAGAGTTTTGCTGATGCCCCACTCAAGCGTGTAAGCCTGGCCCGGCGTGATGTGCGTGTCGCGCTGCCCGGTGTTGAACTCGTAACGACTCAACGCAGATAGCGCCCACGTTTTTTCCTGATCGGCATACCACGTCGCGCCCGCCGTGAGCATCGGCGTCCAGTAACCGAGGCCGACGCGCGTCGTGGGCGGAGCGGCTGAATCGCCCGTGGGCATCCACACGCCGGCGGCGAGCGAGAAGTCCCATTGCTTCTCATGCCACGACAATGTCGTTTCCGCGAACAAATCGCCGATGCCGCAGGTGCTTTCGTCGAACCCGCCGGCTTGCACGCTTTGATAAGCCAACGGCAGCAACGCATCCACACCAATGAATCCGCCGAGCACTTTTTTGTCCGTGATGTAAATCACCCGCGGCACGTTGGCATAGGTGAACGCCTCGAAGTTCGGCGGGCCGGCGCTGTGACCCGCGTCGTCGTTTACGCGATCCGCCGTGTAAACGACGTTGTAGTCACGCACATACCAACCCGGCGGCGGCAGCGATGCGCCTTTGAGGCCTTCGACGCCGGGAACGTAGTGCGCGGTCGGTTGCGCTTGAATCAACTGTGGCAGCGACATCAGCGCCGCCGCCAGAATCAGACGGACCAATGGAGTTTTCATATTTGGTTGGGTTTCTGAATCACACATCCTGCAGTTTGCCGTGCAGATAACTTTCGTAGGCGCTCAGGTCGAGCAAGCCGTGGCCAGAGAGGTTGAACAACAGAACTTGTTTCTTGCCGGCCTCACGGCACTTCACGGCTTCGTCCACTACCGCCGCGATTGCGTGCGCGGATTCCGGCGCGGGCACGATGCCTTCGTTGCGTGCGAACAGCGTCGCCGCCTCAAAAACTTTCGTCTGGTGATACGCCTCGGCTTCGATCAGCCCGAGTTTCAACGCGTGACTCACCATTGGCGACATGCCGTGATAGCGCAGTCCGCCCGCGTGGATGGACGGCGGCATGAACTTGTGACCGAGCGTGTACATCTTCAGCAACGGCGTCGTTTCCGCCGTATCCCCGAAGTCGTAGCGCAGTTCGCCTTTCGTTAATGACGGACAGGCCGACGGCTCGACACCCACCACGCGGTAATTTTTCTTCTCCTTGATCTTCTTGCGCAGGAACGGAAACGCCAGTCCGGCAAAATTGCTTCCACCACCGCAGCAACCGAAAATCACATCCGGCTCTTCACCGGCGCGTTCCATCTGCTTGATCGTTTCCTCGCCGATGACGGATTGATGCAGACAAACATGATTCAACACGCTGCCGAGCGAATACTTCGTGTTGGGATGCGTGACCGTGTCCTCGATGGCTTCGCTGATCGCGATGCCGAGGCTGCCCGGGCAATGCGGGTCTTCCGCGAGCAGCTTGCGCCCGTATTCCGTCTCGTGGCTCGGACTCGCGTGAA
>SCTL01000031.1 GCA_004297495.1 Verrucomicrobiota bacterium | reverse complement strand
CGGGCAGCAGAGCTATCTGCATTACTCGACGATGCTCGGGCAATTGCGTTTCAGCAAAGATCCCGTCGCGCTGGATGTTCTTTCCATCAAGGAACTCGACAAACAACGCCGCGCGGCCAAGGGGCCAGTGCTGCGACCGAACCTCGAACTCTATCGCAACGCCTCGCTGCTCGAACTTGGCGTCAGCGACGTACAACGGATCGAGGTCAATGTCTTGAAGCAAGCCACCGCTGCCGAGTAGCGGGACAAAGCCGGGTTTCGCAGCGCGGGCCGGGCCGACTTCGCTCAAACTTCAAAATAAGCCGTTGGCCACTTTATATCAGTCTCGCGAATCACAATTCCCCTCGTAAATCAGCCGTTCTGCCACAATTCCACGGACTTAGGCAGAGAAGTTTCTTGTCCTAACGCGCCCCGGGGCACGGGCGTTGCTAATTGGCAACCGACCTTTAAGCCGTACCCGGGTCATCGCAGAAAGACGTAAGCCTTTAACAGTACATTGCTATGCAGACGACATATTGTCCGAACGAAAACGAAACGCGCGACGCCGCGAAAGACTTTGCGCCCGTCGCCGACCGCCGTGCGCCGCTCACCCGCGTGTGGCTGCTCGCGCTCGCGCTTTGCGCCGTGACACTGGCCGGCCACGCCCAGACCATCACCCGCGTTTCCGCGCCCGGAAAATATTACGTGGATGACAAAGCCGGGGCGGGCATCGTCTATAACTACGAGGCGTTCATGATTTCCAACAACACGGCTTCGACGCTCTCGAACATCTACGTGGTGGCGACGAATTTCGTCAGCACCAACATGATCACGCTCGGCACGACCGACCGGGGCGTGCGCGCGGTGGGCGACATTCCCGCGGGCCAGGCGCGGATGGCGGCGTTCTATCTCAAAGGCCCGAGCTTCACCGGCAACTCCGACACCGTCAGCGGGCTGACCAACGAGAATCACACCATCCGCATTTTGAACGGCGCGCCCGGCATCGGCTCGCTGCTGCTGGCCACCAACTTCGGGTTCACCAACATCATCTACGTGACCGAGGCGCTGGCGAACAAAGTCACCATCATCACCAACCTGAACCCCTACGCGTTGCTCGGCGACGACGTGGATCTGGTCATCGGCGGTGACACGGGCACGATCGGCGGAGAAAATTCGATCTCGTTTTCTCCCGCCGTGCTCGGCACGTGGCGGCCCGACGCCTACGAACTGGTCGGCGTCAAAGTTCATTTCACCGAAAACCCCGACTTCGTGAACCGGCTCTACTTCGATCCGACCGTTTCCGGCTTCACCAATTACACCGGCCAGTCCTACACGAACACGTTCACCTTCCGCGCCATTCGCGTGACCGGCACGAACATCGGCATCAGCCCCTTCGCCTTTGTGGACAGTGGCAGCGGCACCAAGCACACCGCCGTCTCCTCGCTCGCCAACTCGGCGGGCAGCAACGTGATTTATTCCGCCACCAACTCCATCGCCATCGTCGGCCAGACGGTTTCGCCGTCCTCGCTCCTCGCGCCCGGCGGCACGGTGACCTACACGGTGCTGATTCAAAATTACGCCGACACGCCGATCACGCTCAACGAAATCCGCGACACCCTGCCCGGCACACCCGGCAACTTCACCTTCGTCGCCGGCAGCACGACCTACAACTCCAACGCCATCGCCGACCCGAACATCGTCGGCCAGGTGTTGCGCTGGGCGATCCCGTTCGTCGTGCCCTCCAACAGCATCGTGCCACTCGTGTTTCAAGCCGTCGCGCCGCTGCCCGCCGGCACTTACACCAACAGCGTCATTGCCTTCAACGGCTCGGAACAAGTGGACACCACCACGATCACGACTGACAACGTTCCGTCACTCTCCTTCTTCACGATCATTCCCGTCTCCGACCTCGGCGTGAGCAAGACGAGTCCGACAAATGTGCTCGCGGGAAATAATTTCGATTACACGATCACGGTCACGAATCTCGGGCCGTCACCGAACACCAGTTTCTCCGTCACGGACAATCTCCCGGCGGAAGTCACTTTCGTCAGCGCCAGCGCGGGCGGCGTGTTCGCCGGCGGCCAGGTCATCTGGACCAATCTCCCGACGCTCGACGCCAGCAACAGCACCACGCTCACCATCACCGTCACCGCGCCCGCCGAAGCCGCGAGCCTGACCAACACCGCCGTCGTGAACAGTCCGATTCTCGATCCCAATTCCACGAACAATACCACGCCGCCCGTCATCACTTCGGTCGGCTCCGCAGCCAATCTGGTCGTCGCCAAGTCCGGCCCGCCCAGCGCAGTGTCGCCCGGCGCGAACTTCGACTACTCGATTTCGGTCACGAACCTCGGCGCGTCCGTCGCCGTCAGCGTGACCGTCACCGACGCCCTGCCCGCGAATGTCACCTTCGTCAGCGCCACTGGCGGCGGCGTGTTTGGCGGCGGCTCGGTCATCTGGAATCTCGGCAACTTCGCCGCCGGCCAGTTCACCAATCTCACGCTCACCGTCACCGCGCCGCTCAAGGGCGGCATGACGAACGTCGCCAGCGGCGCCAGTTCCACGCTCGACACCAATCTCGTCAACAACACCACGCCGCCCGTCACCACCACCGTCAGCAACGTCGCGCCGACGGCGGTTAGCGACACCTCGTCCACGCCACGCAACGTAGCCGTCACGATTCCCGCAACCCTGAATGACAACGACCCGAACGGCGACACGCTTACCATCACGCTCGTCAGCCCGACCAACGGCACGGCCAGCATCGTGAGTGGAACGAACGTGCTGTTCACGCCGGACACCAACTACCTGGGCAACGCCACGATCGGCTACACGATTTCCGACGGTCTCGGCGGTTTCTCCTCCGCGCTCATCACGATCACGGTTTCCAATCGCCCGCCCGTCGCGGCCCCGGATTCAACGACCGGCACAAACGGCGTTCCGCAAGTCATCAATCCCCTTGTCAACGACTCCGACGCCGACGGCGACACCATCATCATCACCAACGCCGTCGCGGTGAACGGCATCGTTTCGATCAATGCTGGCAGCACAAATCTCACCTACACACCCACGAACGATCTCACCGGCACGATCACCTACACCATCACCGACGGCTTCGGCGGCAGCGCCAGCGCGGTCATCACCGTTGTCGGTCTGAACACCGCGCCGGTCGCCAACAACGATTCCACGAACACACCGGTGAACGTGCCCGTCACGATTCGCGCCACGCTGAACGACACCGACGTCAACTCCGATCCCATCACGATCGTCACCGTCAGCCCGACCAACGGCACCGCGACCATCGTGAACGGCACGAACGTGCTCTTCACGCCGACCACGAACTTCGACGGCACGGCGACCATCGGCTACACCATCAGCGACGGCAACGGCGGCTTCGCCACGGGCCTCATCACCGTCACCGTTACGCCGGTGGCCGACGTTGGCGTGAGCAAGAGCAGTCCCTCGCCCGTCACGGCGGGAGCTAATTTCAATTACACCATCACACTTACCAACCTCGGCCCGTCCGCTTCCGGCAGTTTGTCCGTCACGGATAATCTTCCCGCGAGCGTCACGTTCGTGAGCGCCAGCGACGGCGGCTTCTTCACCGGCAGCCAGGTCATCTGGACCAACCTCCCTGCCCTGCCTGCCAACACGGGCACGAATCTCACGCTCACCGTCACCGCACCCGCTAACGGCACTGGCCTGACTAACACCGCGTCCGTCGGCGGCCCGGTCTCCGATCCGAATCCGACCAACAACACCACGCCGCCGAATCTCACCACGGTGGTTTCCAGCGCGGACCTTTCGATCAGCAAGGTCGCCTCGACCAACGCTCCGCAGCCCGGCGCGAATTTCAATTACACGCTCACCGTCACCAACGCCGGCCCGTCCACCGCGTCGAGCGTGACGGTCACCGACGCCCTGCCCGCGAACCTCACCTTCGTCAGCGCCAGCGCCGGCGGCGTGTTCAGCGGCGGCAACGTCACCTGGTCGCTCGGTTCGCTCGCAGCCAACGCTTCCACCAATCTCACGCTCACCGTCACCGCGCCGGTCAAGGGCGGCATCACCAACGCCGCCAGCGTCGGCAGTCCGACGGGCGATCCGAATCCGACGAACAGCGTTTCGCCGCCCGCCACGAATTCCGTCGCCAACGTCGCCCCGACGGCGGTGAACGATTTCACTTCCACGTCGAAGAACGTCGGCGTCAGCGTGCCCGTCCTCGTCAACGACAGCGACGCGAATGGCGACACGCTCTCCATCTTCGCCGTCAGCCCGACCAACGGCACAGCCTCGATCTCCGGCACGAACGTCAGCTTCACGCCCACGTCCGGCTTCACGGGCAGCGCGACTTGCGGCTACACAATTTCCGACGGCCTTGGCGGCTTCGCCTCTGCCGTCATCACGATCACCGTCACGAATCGCCCGCCCACGGCCAGCGGCCAGGGCGTCAGCACTGCCGAAGACACGGCCAAAGCCATCACGCTCGCGGGCAGCGATCCGGACACAGACCCCCTCACCTACATCATCGTCGCCGGCCCGACCAATGGCTCGTTCACGAGCATCAACACCAACACCGGCGCGTTCACTTACCTGCCGAATCCGAACTTCAACGGCACCGACGCGTTCACCTTCCGCGTGAATGATGGCTCGTCCAACTCATTGCCTGCGCTCGTCAACATCACGGTCACGCCCGTCAACGATGCGCCGACTGCTAACGGCCAATCCGTCACCACGCCCGAAGACACCTCGACAAATCTCCTGCTCACTGCGACCGACGTGGACAGCACCAACTTCACCTTCACGATTGTCGCCGGCCCGACCAACGGCACGTTCACGAGCATCAACACGAACACCGGCGCGTTCACTTACCTGCCGAATCCGAACTTCAACGGCAGCGACGCCTTCACCTTCCGCGTGAGTGACGGCTCGTCCAACTCGCTGCCCGCGCTCGTGACCATCAACGTCACGCCGGTCAACGACGCGCCCACGGCGAACGGCCAATCCGTCACCACGCCGGAGGACACCGCGACGAATCTCGTGCTCACCGCGACGGATGTGGACAGCACCAACTTCACCTTCACGATTCTCGCCGGCCCGACCAACGGCACCTTCACGAGCATCAACACCAACACCGGCGCGTTCACCTACAAGCCGAACACGAACTTCAACGGCAGTGACGCCTTCACCTTCCGCGTGAACGATGGCTCGTCCAACTCGCTGCCCGCACTCGTGACCATCAACGTCACGCCGGTCAACGACGCACCGACGGCAAACGGCCAGAGCGTCACCACGCCGGAAGACACCGCGACGAACATCGTCCTCACCGCGACCGACGTGGACAGCACGAACTTCACCTTCACGATTCTCGTCGGCCCGACCAACGGCACGTTCACGAGCATCAATACCAACACCGGCGCGTTCACTTACCTGCCGAATCCGAACTTCAGCGGCAGCGACGCTTTCACCTTCCGCGTCAACGATGGCTCATCCAACTCGCTGCCCGCGCTCGTGAGCATCACGGTCACACCGGTGAACGACGCGCCCGTCGCGAACGGCGACAGCTACACCGCCACGAACAA
>SCTL01000328.1 GCA_004297495.1 Verrucomicrobiota bacterium | reverse complement strand
CCGCCCAGTTGCCTTCGAGCAGTTCGCCGCGTTGTTTGAATTGAAACGTGTTCGCCGGCAGGCTCGTCATCTTGCGAATCGCGTCTTCAAGCCGCAGCACTTTCAACTCGCGCACGTAACGGCCCAGCACGCGCGCGTTGTTGCCGTAGCCGCGCGGGTGGGGGACATCCTTGCCGTATTCCCGCAGGCCGCTGTCGCACGCGATCATCGTGTTTGGATGTTGCATGAACTTCTGCAAATCCTCCTCGTTCATTCCGTGAAACACACCCTGACCGCTGCCGTTCTTCTGGATTTCCAGAATCGTCTCGATCTGGTCATCCAGCGAATCCGAGCCGCGCATTTTTTTTGCTGCTTCCACGATGTTCAATCCGTTGAACGATTTGTCGTGCTTGTACGAGGCGATGACGGCGTAGGCAAAATCCTCGCGCCCGCGCGTGTGAATTTTCTCCTTCATTCTCGCCGCCAGCTTCGCCTTCTCCACCGGATCGTTGACGAGCGAAAGAAACTTTTTCTCGCCGCCATCAAAAGCATCGTCGGGAATCAACTGCCGCAACGTGGTGGACGAAGCCGTGTAGGCGTATTGATCTTCCGTGATGTCGAGGCCGGAGGCGCGAGCCTGGTCGAGATACGCGAGCACCTGGTCGGCCTGTCCCCAGGATTTTTCACCGCTCAATTTGATGTGCGAAACTTCCGCCCGCAAATGCGCCTCGCGCGCGACGCGAATCACCTCATCCAGCGCCTCGTAAATGCGCGCGTCCTCGTGGCGCATGTGGCTGGCGTAAATGCCGTCGTACGGCGTGACCGCTTGGGCGAGTTCGACGATCTCGTCCGTTTTGGAAAACACCCCCGGCAAATAAATCAATCCGGTGGAAAGTCCCACCGCGCCGTCTTTCATCGCGCGATCCACCAGCCGCTTCATTTCCGCGAGTTCCGTCGGCGTCGGCGGGCGGTCAAAGCTTCCGCCCATGACTTTTTCACGAACCGTGTTGTGCCCGATCAACGTGGCGGTGTTGATGGAAATTTTCCTGCGCTCGATCTCGCGGAAGAATTTCCCCACGTCCAAAGCCGAACCGCCGCAGTTGCCGACGACCACCGTCGTCACGCCCATTCGCAGAAAATTTTCCGCGCGCGGTTGTTCGGCGACTTCATCTGCGTGGGTGTGGACGTCAATGAAGCCCGGCGCGACCATCAGTCCCGTGGCATCAATCTCCGTCTTCGCCGTGCCTGCAATGCGGCCAAGGCTCGTGATGCGGCCCTTCTTCACGCCGACGTCTGCGAAGTAAGCCGGGTTGCCCGAGCCATCCACCACGCGGCCATGGCGAATGATGACATCGAAATCACTTTTGGCGGACAAGCAGCCGGCGGAACAAGCGACGATGGCGATCAACAGTATTCGGACTTTCATGACTGGTTTTTGAACGCGTAAAAAGTGCGCGGCTTCGTGGTGCTTGGCAAGGAACAATCCGGTGTGTGTTTCAAACCCGGCTACTGGCCTTGCCCCGATTCAGTGGACTTCGGTAAAACACAATTCACGCCGCCGTACTAGCCGCTTTCAAGATCACGGAGAACGAGCAGCCCTGGCCGGGCCCGCTTTTCACGCTCATCCGCCCGCCGTGGGCCACGGTGATTTCCCGCGCGATGGACAAGGGCTTCGGTGCCGCGCACCCGGCCTGCCGGCCACCCTCTCCCCGTCCGACGGGGAGAGGGAAGGGGTGAGGGGCGTTCCAGCAGTTCAAAGTTTTTGAAGTTCATTTCGTAGTAGCGTTAGTTGCTCGACTCGCAGCAGCCTCGGCACTTTGCACTTTGAACTTCGCGTGCGGACACGTATAAACACCGGCGTGTCTGATTTGTTCAAAGCCGAGATTGATGCCCGCACGCGTTATTGCGCCGTGTTCGGTTTTCCCGTTCGCCACTCCGCGTCGCCCGCCATGCAGAACGCCGGCATGGCCGCGCTCGGTCTGAACTGGCGCTATCTCGCCTGCGAAGTGAAGCCCGAGGAATTGCGCGAGGCCATCGGCGGCGCGAAACGGATGGGCTTCATCGGGGTTAATCTCACCGTGCCGCACAAATTGCTCGCCGTGGACATGATGGATGCGCTGGATGAATCCGCCAAACTCTGGGACGCCGTCAACACCGTGCGCTTCGAGGGCCGCGACAAGGGCGGCGACTGGTTGCCGCTGCATCAGTTCAACGACAACGCGCCCGAGAAAGTCCGCACGCACGGCTTCAACACTGACGCCGATGCCATCGCGCGTTCCGTGCGCGAGGACTTGGGCGTGGAACTGCGCGGCGCGCGGGTGTTGCTCGTCGGCGTGGG
>SCTL01000327.1 GCA_004297495.1 Verrucomicrobiota bacterium | reverse complement strand
ACAAAAGATTCGCTGACTCAAGCATCTGAATCTTTGCTCGGGGATTAGTTGTCGCTCGGCGGGCAAAGATAGTCATCAACGGCGGCTGCAAACAACTGCTCGCACTCAGTTGTCGTCCGTCCGGTGATCAACTTGCCAAGATCGCTGGCAAGGCCAGTGGCCACGACGTGGATGTCGGCGGGTGATACCTGTGCCCGCTGCAAGTGATCACAGACGGTATGCGCGACCGAAGCGGCGAGCGCCCGGTCCTTTTCAGTTGGAGGTTGTGCTGTCTTCATGCGTTGCTTCCTGTATGCATCATGCGATGTGGCCTAACTATACATGCATCAGGAAAGTTTTCCTGGATGTTGGATATTACGACCCAGAAGTGAAAAATGCCTTTGGTGAATACTCCGTTTCACGACGCGACTTTATGGCTGCAATGGGAGCGGGTCAACGCTCAATCCAGGGGGGGCGCGTGTGACTTTCTTGCGTGGGACACCAAACGATACCAACGCTGTATGATCAATTCTTGCCGCAGTTGGCAATGTTCCACTTCTTTGGCGGAGCTTCCCCAATGTTATCCTGATTTCGACGACCGAATATCGCAGGCAAGTCCGGCAACTGGCCGGCGGCATTTAGCTTTGTTAAAGTGGTCAGCAACCGGTCCCAAGTTCGAGGTATGGCTCGTTCTGGGGCACAAGTTGCATTTTCAAACCTGTTTGCTATCTCCTGAAACGGAATTGATGGCTTCAAAGCTACACTTTTCCCCGTCACTTGACGGTTCGAGGTGAGAATTTCGACCATTTCGCGTTTTTCTTCGGGCGATGCCAATTCGTGGCTCAACGAAGCGTTCCCCGCCAGTTCGAGGAATTTTTCCAGACGGTCAAGCCCGCGCTGATCGTCGCGGCTCAAACGCGTAAGGTTTTCCTCGGCGGTCTTCTGATCAAGCAGGAGTCCCTTCTTTCGTTCCTCAAACATCGGCTTGTCCAAAGCTTGGTCCAGATAGGCGTCGGTCAAACGATTGAGCCGGTCTTTGATCTGATCAAGTCGGAGCCTCGCACTTCGGATTTCTTCCTCCCGCTGGGTGGGCCATGTTTCTCGCATGGTGAGGATTCGCGCCTTGAAATACGCCTTTTCTTCGTCACTGAATTGAAGCATTTGAAGCAGTTGGATCACCTCTGACCCCACCACTTCTTCGCGGACGGAAGTCGGGGGACATTCTTTGCTGTGACAGCGGTAATACACATTTCCCTTTTGTCGCTCGCCGATAAGCGAGTAGCCACACGTTGCACATGACAACATTCGGCGAAACAGAAAGGCGTGGCGCTGGGTGCGCGCATTCACTTTACCCGTGAGCACGTTATGCACGCGGTCAAAGAGTGTCTTTCCGATAATGGGTTCGTGAATGCCGACAAAGTTTTCGTTGGTTCGCCTGATCCGAATGATGCCAAAGTAAAACGGATTGTTGAGCAAGATAGATAGGCCATCGCGGCTCACCTTGCCGCCGGTGTGACTGCGCAAACCTAGTCGGTGTAATTCCTCCCCGAGCCTTTCCAAGTTGTAACGGGCCGTCGAATACAATTCGAACGCTTTCCTCACCAACGGACCTTTTACGGGATCAATAATCTTGGCTTTACCTCCGCCCTGATCCAAATACCCGATGGGTGCTTGCAAGGGATACAATCCCTGTTTCAATCGACCGTAAAATCCTTTGCGCGTTTCTTCCCGAAGATTCCTGATGTAATCGGCGGAAACGACGGCCTGAATGTCGGCAGAGAGGCGACCGCCTCGTGATTGGAGATCGAGGCTCTCGTTGACGAAATGAACTTCGATGCCTTGATCTGATAGATCACCAATCGCAATCCAATCCCTCAAATTGCGCGCGCCACGATCCAGTTTGTGAAGAATCATCCCCTTGTACTTTCCCTGTCGTAGCAGCTTCATCGCCTGATTGAACACGGGCCGGCCCCGCTTAGCAGCTGTCTCCATTTCTTCAAGCCACAACCCAACTGCGAATTGATTGCGTTCGGCGTAACGCGAAATGGCGTCGCGCTGCTCGGGGAGCGACACGCCGGTTGTTCCTTGTTTGACCGTGGAAACGCGTATGTATCCAATGTATCCCTGCATGGTGTTGGTGATTTTAGTCTGAAGACTTCGACCCGGGCAGTGGGGATGATAACGTACCCATGGCGGGTGACAATGGGCCGGCCTGTGGAGCCGTTTCGGATTCGATACGCTCAAAAATGCGGAGTGCCAAAGCAAGATACCTATCGAAATTCTGTTCGGCTTGCGCGAGTTCCGTTTCACTCAATCGGGGATACAAATCGCGGATGGTTGGAATGAAGGTTTTATCCACACGCTTGAGCATAGCGCCGCCGATTTCCTAGCCCAAGACACCACCGTTTGACGAATCCGGCAGGTCGTGCGCTCTTTGACAGAAACCAACTGGTGTGGTGGAATACAGTTTCCACCAAGCTGCTTGGCTTGGTGATTTCTTGTGAGGTTGCCGTTTCCGGCAAAGGTCCGCTCCTTGGGCAATTTTATCCATCGGATATTGTGTGGTTCAAACTCGCATTGAGTTTTCCCACCTTCACTCCCATGGCTTCATCTCAACTTCCAAACTATTTGCTGGCAAATCGAAAACGCTTGGCTCTTTCCCAAGACGACGTGGCATTTCTGCTTGGAACTCAGAGTGGCGCCAAGATATGCCGGTATGAACGATTCGTGCGTGTTCCCAGCTTGGAAACCGCCTTGGCGTACGAAGCGATATTCAAGCGATCTGTCAGCGAGCTATTCGGCGGCCTCTACCGAAAAACTGAAGGAGCGGTTGCGGAGCGGGCAAAGACGCTCATTGAAAGAACGAATCGCCGAAAGCCAAACCAGCAGACCACCCGCAGGCGCGAGGCGCTTACCGACCTTGCGATTGCTCAACTTCCATGACAAAACGTCTTCCAACATACCCCCGAATTCTGAGCATCGCACCGACAACCCGAGGGTTCGGTTTCGTGATCCTTGAAGGACTGGATACGCTCGCTGATTGGGGCGTAAAATCAGTCGAAGGCGACAAGAACACAAAGTCACTGACGAAAGTGGGAGCATTGATCGCTCATTATCAGCCCGAGGTTGTAGTTCTCGAAAACACCGAAACCAAAAACTCCCGACGGTCTGCTCGAATACGATCACTCAACCGCCAGATCGTTGTACTGGCAAGAAGTCGTAAGCTCAGAGTGGCCTTGTTTTCACAGGACGAGACGAGGCCGGCATTCTTTGCCGATGGTCAGGGAACAAGACATGCGCTGGCTGAAATCATCGCTGAACGGTTTCCGGAAGAACTCGGCACCCGCTTGCCGCCAAACCGTCGCCCGTGGATGAGTGAGGATTACCGGATGGGCATCTTCGACGCGGTGGCACTTGCTTGGGCACTTCGGTTAAAGAAGTCAAAGCGGACAGCGTAAAATGCGGTGACCGGCAAGGCCGCATCGATCAAACGATAGAGTCGGCTCAACTCATTGGAAGACTCGAAACGGAGTTGTTGCGATTGTTCGCGCCGGCTGAGAAAAGCCGGTGACTGAAAGTTGACCACGCCGCCGAAGAGAATGCCCCGATTACTCAAAGTTGAATTACCCAAAACCGCCACCCAACAGAACATTGCGACTGATCAAAATTTGTGGTGTGTTCGGCACGTGTGGTGTGCAACCGATCTATAAGAACCAGTCTTTGATGCGGGGCGAATGTTACAGCCATGTGAATACTTGCGGCCGGTTGGCTTTTTCGGTTGACCCGACCAAGAGCTAGTGAGACAAACAACACGTTAGCCAAGGCGTTCCAAGG
>SCTL01000326.1 GCA_004297495.1 Verrucomicrobiota bacterium | reverse complement strand
GATTTTGATTCGCGCGCGGGTGCGGAAGAAACTGCGCGCTTTGGGTTGAAGAATTTGAAACCACGGATGGACACAGTCTGTAAACTCGTTTCAGATTTCAATAAACTAGCGAATACCATTAAAAAAACATAGCGGATTCGCTCTAACTCGTCACTAATTTCACTAACTTTTCGGTGCTTTCACTGACACTTTCACTGACACCCGACGGCTACTGGTAAAAATATCCAAGAGCGCGGAGGGATGAAAAATTGCCGTTGCCGATTACCACATGATCGAGCAATTCCATTTTTAGAAGCTGACCGGCGCGGATGAGGTCGCGGGTCACTTTGATGTCGGCCTCTGACGGGGTGCTTTCACCGCTTGGGTGATTGTGCATGACAATCAACGCACTGGCGGCGGTCATAATCGCAAGGCGGAACACTTCGCGGGGATGAACTAGAATGGTGTCCATCGTGCCAATTGAAACAATGTGATGCCCTTTGACTTTGCGGCGGGTGTTCAAAAGCAACACGGCCAAACATTCGCAGTCGGGGTTAAAATGCGGATGGCTGGCGATATGCAACCGCCAATAGTCCGCTGCCTTGTCGGGTGTCTCGCAATGCTGCATTGCGTCAGGTGTCGGACATTCGCGCAAGGTGGTCACTTTGTATTCATAGGGGCTGGCGGCAAACTTGAACGGTTTCACCAGCGGTTCAAATCCGGGAAAAGTTGCGGTTGTATTCATGGCAATTTTCCTTTCAAGCGGGTTGAACATTGAAGGCAAACTGGCTGCCATATTTGGCGCGGGGTTCGCCGGGGTGCGGCGCATACGGTGCAAATACGCCGCAAGGGTGCTGCCAGACGCAACGGCGTTGATTCCAGTGGAAGCCCAAACGGTAAAGGGTGTTTGCTGCTGCGCGGTGGCTGGCCTTCGGAAATTCCAGCCATATCCATTTGCCGACAATCTCGGCAAGCTCGTATTGGTGGGGCAACTCTCGTTTCAACAAATCCAAAACCTTTTGCGTAGGCAATTCGCGGTTGGCGTTGTGTTTGATGGAAATTCGTTCCGTTCCGATTGATGATTGCTGGACGGCGTTTGCTGGTGTCGCTGCTTCAACTTGAAATTTGTTTTTCATAAGCTTTTTTTTGATGTTCGCCGTCCGTGTCTCGCCGTATGCCGCTTGCTTCACCTCTGGCGGAGACATTTTTTGAGCTAGATCAGTTTTATTTGCGGCGTGCATGGGGCATGACAGCGAAAGATGGGGCGTTACCAGATAGCCCGGTCGCTGGCGTGGCCCATGCCCTTCGTCGCCGGAAATAAAACGCCCCGCGAGAGCGGGAATTAAAACCTTTGAAAAAGATGGCGTAGCAGCAAGCGCGCTACGGTGAGATAAAGGCGGCGCTCCCCCTTAAAAAACGCGCCATGCCAAAAACACTAAACAAAAATCCTCTGGCCTCGCAGAGTCGCCGAAGGCTCAAATCGGGTCTGTTCTGACTTTTGGCTGGCGGTGAGAAGCGAGAGAGCCGTGGCTTGGCGGGAACAGGGCAAGCCAGAAGGCGAGCGGCGGAACACGGACGGCCAAATGTCAGACACGCATGGGCAAGGACGAGTGGCACGAGCTGCGCGGTGGCTTGCCACGCTGAAAGCGAGCGGCTGCTTATGCCTCTTGGACGACAGGAACAATGGCAAAAGGCGGCTGAACTAAATTGAATCAGCCGCCGGGTTATGCGGTCAATCTTCCTCCGGCTTCATTGTCATGAAGTTAGGCGATGGGTGAAAATTTACTTTGATTCGGATTGGCAAGCGTTCAGATCGACCCAGTAGCCAACTTCACGCGAGCGGGCTGTTTCCGGTAAATCAAAGTAGCGCGTAATCTGGACGTTGCCTGTTTCTCCGGCGATATTCTCTACGTTCCATAGTTCCCACCTATCATCGGGTGCAAGTCGGTTCCGGTGTCTGGACTCGTCCCATTCTTTTTTGGTAACAAAAACTGATTTGGCTTCGCGCGCGTGAGCCTTGATTTCAATACGCAGAACCCGGCCTGGCTTGGCCGCATGGAGGTCATAACCACAAGAATCTTTGCGGCGGTCAATCAGGTTGAACTCCCTTAGTTCGGGAAGTTTTTGAAACTGGTGTCTTACAATCTGCACTGCTCTTTCTTCAAGTTCGGCCTTTGACTTGGGAGAGAT
>SCTL01000325.1 GCA_004297495.1 Verrucomicrobiota bacterium | reverse complement strand
CCTCCGCACGCCACGCCCTTCAACTTTGTTCTCGGCACCAACGTCGCCACCATCAACGTCCGCAGCAATCTGCTCTGCGACGGCACGTTCAATTTCTCAGCGGGCGGCGGTTTCACCAACGGCAACTACACGCTCTTCACCTACGGCGGCGCGCTTTCGTGGGCTGCGCCGACGAACAACAGCGCACCGGCGGGCTACATTTACTCCTTCGACACCAACACCGCCGGACAAGTGAAGCTCCTCGTCGTGTTGCCACTGCCACCGACGCCGACCAATCTGCTCGCCGCCGCGTCCAACTCCATCGTGCGGCTCAGTTGGTCGCCCGCCGCGACGGCCACGAGCTACAACTTGAAACGCGCCATCACGAACGGTGGACCTTACGCGGTCATCTCGTCAGGCGCGACGGCCACGAACTACAACGACACCGCTGTCACCAACGCCGTCACTTATTACTACGTCGTCTCCGCGCAAAACGGTGGCGGCGAAAGCACGAACTCCACTCAAGTCAGCGCCAACCCCGCGCCGTCGCTCACGCCCGTCACGCTCACAAATGTTCCGGGCGCCGGCCACTTGACTTTGTCCTGGCCCGCCGATCACACGGGCTGGCGCTTGCAGATTCAAACCAACAATCTCCAGACCGGCCTGACGACGAACTGGCTGCCGGTCACCAACTCGCAATACTCGAATCAAATCGTTCTGCCCATCGGTCCCGACAATGGCAGCGTGTTCCTGCGGTTGAGCTATCCTTAGCGCCATCGCTTTTTGTTCGACACCCGCCGTGTCCGCCGAAAACAATGGCGTGATGTCGAATCGCAAACTCACACTCGGTCACTCGCCCGATCCCGATGACGCCTTCATGTTCTACGGGCTGGCGAAGGAATTGATTCCCACGCACGGCTTCCAGTTCGAGCACATTCTTCAGGACATTCAGACCCTCAACGAACGCGCCACGCGCGGCGAACTCGACATTTCCGCCGTCAGCATCCACGCCTACGCCTACGTGCGCGATCAATACGCGCTCCTGCCCAGCGGCGCGAGCATGGGCGACGGCTACGGTCCCATGCTCGTCGCGAAACAGAAATTCACTCGCGAGGAAATCGCGTGTAAAAAAATCGCCGTGCCCGGCACGATGACGAGCGCGTTTCTCGCGCTCCAACTTTGGCTGGGCAAATCCGCAAAGGAATTCAATTTCATCGTCGTGCCCTTCGACGAGATATTTCAAACCGTTCGCGCGGGCAGGGCGGAGGTTGGCTTGATCATTCACGAGGGACAGTTGACCTACCAGAACGAGGGACTTGTCGTGTGCGAAGACCTGGGCGTTTGGTGGGGACGTGAGAACGACGGCCTGCCACTGCCGCTCGGCGGCAACGTGATTCACAAGCGCCATTCTCTTGAAGACCGCAAACTCATCTCCCAAATCCTCACGGCGAGCATCCAGTTCAGTCTCGACCATCGCGCGGCAGCCGTGCAGCACGCGTTGCAATACGCGCGCGACATGGGCCGCGATCTCGCCGATAAATTCGTCGGCATGTATGTCAACCACTGGACGCTGGATTACGGCGAGCGGGGCAGGGAATCCATCCGCCGATTTCTCGGACAAGCCTTTGAGCGCGGATTAATTCCCCATCAGCAAGAGTTGGAGTTCGTCACCTGACAGCCCGATTCGACCCGATCTGGTATTCGATCACACCCCAGCCGGTTGTAGAAAGCAGTTGCCAAAAATCTATAGGTTGGATAGAGTAGCGCCATTCTCAGCCCAGCCAGTCGCTTCGTGAACTCCTATCGCGCGGGCGGAGAATGTTAGCCTTAAGAATGACTAGATGAAGATTCTGCTCCAACAGAGGGAATCGGGTTTGTATCTCCGTGAACTCGGTGATTGGACGCCCGACGCCGGGCAAGCCATGGATTTCTTGAGTTCCACCCGGGCGATTGACTTCTGCGCCACCCATCGCATCGGCGACGTGCAACTCGTGCTTAAGTTCGAGGAGCAGTCCTACGACATCGTGCTCCCGATGGTGATGGATCGCCGGGCGAACGGCTTGGCCTCGGCGCATCTCGCGGCCCGAAACGGTCGCGCCGCCGCCCACGGTTGAAATGTTCGCGTCGTCACTCGCTTAGTTCCTTGCGCAAAATCTCCGCATCCGTAACCTGTCAACCATGAGCGCAGTTTCATTTGACACGAGCACGCAGTCCCGGATCGCCGGCCTCGGCCGTCGCATACTTGAACAAGGCGGGAGCATCAGCCGCGATGAGGCGATGTTTCTGTTCAACCTCGAAAGCTCCGCCGACATTCTCGATTTGCTCGCGTGGGCCAATCGCATCCGCGAACATTTCAAAGGCAACAAGATTCACCTGTGCTCCATCGTCAACGCCAAGGCCGGCGCGTGCTCGGAGAATTGCAGTTTCTGCGCGCAGTCATCGTTTTATCAAACCGGCTCGCCGCGCTACGGCTTCGTGGATCCCGAGCCCGTCGCCGAAGCCGCCGAGGAAGCGAACCAAAACGGCGTGACCGCCGTGGGCCTCGTCGCCGCGTGGAAAGGTCTCAACGAAGGTCCGCTGCTCGACGAAGTCTGCGACCGCATCCGCGAACTTAAAGCCGGCGGCAAAACGCGTCCCGACGCCTCGCTCGGCCTCATCAAGAAGCAGGAAGTCGCGGATCGTTTGAAGGAAGCCGGGCTGGAATGTTACGGCCACAACCTCGAAAGCTCGCGCCGCTTTTTCCCGCAGACCTGCACCACGCACACATTCGATGACCGGCTGGAAACCATCGGCTACCTCAAGAAGGCCGGCATCAAGATTTGTTCCGGCGGCATCATCGGCATGGGCGAGACGCGCGAGGACCGTTGCGACCTGGCGTTCGAGTTGAAGGCCATCGGCGCAAACGTCGTGCCCGTCAACATCCTCAATCCCATTCCCGGCACGCCGTTTGAAAAGAACGCGCCGCTGCCGGTCATGGAAATCTTGAAGACCATCGCGTGCTTCCGCTTCATTTTGCCGCGACAGGAAATCATGATCGCCGGCGGACGCACCGTGAATCTGCGCGAAGCGCAGAGCATGATCTTCATGGCGGGCGCGAGCGCGCTGATGGTCGGGAATTATCTCACGACGCTCAACCAGCCCGTCGAGAAAGACCTCCAGATGATCAAGGACCTCGGGCTAGATCCGAGTTGGGATCATCACGGTTTCACCGATCAGGAAGAAGGCGGCTGCGGCTGCGGAAACAATTCCTGCGAAACAGAAGCCGGGGCCGTATTCGCGAAGTAATAATTCTATGGCGCAATCGGTGGCGTCGGCTGCACCGGTATTTCTCCACGCAACATTCTTCCCGCTTCATTCGCCAGGCGTAGATACCAGTCCGGGGGAAGATTTGTGCCGTCAATGTTCAACGGCACGAACGTGCCTTGCGCCGGAAGCTGCGCCGTGGTCGGCGCGAGCTTGAACATGGCCGTGCCTTCGTCCACCTCGTCGAACATCGCGCCGTAAATCATCGTGCAGCCGTTGGCGACCGCGTTGTAAGCCTGCCGCCAGTAGAACGCGCCGGCGTTGCGCGGGATTTGATTGAGCGGGCCGTTGTTCAAATTCTTCCACGAGAAGCCAGGAAAAATCACCGGCAGATAATCGCGCCCATTGCTCGTCGCGTCGGCGAGATCGGGTGCGATGAGGTTCGCCGCAAAAATATCCGCGCCCGCGTTGTCGCCGTAGCGCCCGACCGACCACGGGCTAATGACATCGAACGAACGAAACACCGCCGCCCACGCCGTGTTGGTCTGCGCGTCGTTGCTCAACGTCCGCCAATACGTCGGCACGCCGCCCATCACGGTGCAACCGGCGGATTTGAAAAAGTTGATCGCCGCCGTCGCCTGCGCGGGCGTGTCGTTGCGTCCGGAAAATCCAAAACCCCAAATCGCCACGACGGGCTTGCCATTGTGCCGCAAATAGCGCGCACTGTTCGTGACGCGCATCGTGTTGACCAGATAGAGCCAGTCGTTCGTGAGCACGCTGACGAGCGTGTTGGTCGGCTGTCCGGAAACGTCGTACATGATGGCGAAGACGCGTCCGCATTTTTCCGCGCCAGCCTGCACGTTCGTTGTTACCTGATTGCGCAGCGCGAAGAACGCTGGATCGGAAAGCTCGCTGACGAACCGCTGCAAGAACACGCCGTCCAGTTGATGATCCCGCATCCACTGAAAGTGCCGCACCACCGTCTTCTGCTTGAACGCAGAATAAACTTTCGCGGGCGAACCATTCGGCAGCGTCATGCCCGTGGTAAACAATTCGTCAGACTCCAGTTCCGAGATGTCCGGCCAGAAATCTACTGTCGCGTTCGTGGCGACGGGATTGTTGTTGCGAAACCAATGCACCCAACGATTCGGCAGCGAACCGTCGGCGGGACAGGCGAACCAACCTTGATAGCCCATGAGCAACTTGCGATTCATCGTGCTCGGGTCCACTGCGCGCGACAGCCGGTAAAACTTCTGCGCGCCTGCCGGCGTCAGCGTTAGCGAGTTGGTGTTGTTGGTTGTGGCAATCGAGTTGGTCACCTCACTCCAGTGCATCGTCGCGGAAATGTTCGACGTGGTTTGCGCGACGAGATTGTTGTTCGTCGCCACCCACGCGAGCATCACGTTTGTTCCCGCACGATTGATGCGGAGCGGAACGAGTGTCGCCGACGGCGGCGCATTGCTCGCCAGCGGCGCGACGAAGTTAGCGCCTTTCGTGATCGCGAGATTGTCCCACTGCGCGGCGACTGGAAAATAATTCGTCGCCGTGCCCGTGCCGGTGAACGCATCGTAAAACGCGCGCACGGTGACATTCGTGCCCGTGTCCGAGGTGTTGAAGCTGCGATAAGCGAAATAGCCTTTGTCCGCGTCGGCTTCGGAGTAAGTGAGCGTGATCTGCGGCTCGTTTGGCGCGTCGCTAAGATCAACCACGGTCGTGACGTGATTCGCCGCGTTCCCGAAATTCCACAGATACGCGCTGAAGATGTAAGCCGTCGCCGGTTCGAGCGTCACGCTGCGGCTGAACTGGCTGACGCCGGCGGCGGTCGTCACGTCGGCGCGCGCGACCACGCCGCCGTTGGCGGCGACCATGTTCGTGCCCGCGTCTGCGAAGATTTCTCCCACGCGATTCCAGCCGGTTGGATTCGGATGATTCGTGCCGACGAGCGAACCTTGTTGCTGGAAATCTCCGTTGGTGATGAGCTGAACGATTTCCGTTCCCGGCTGGATCGCCGACAGCTTCAGTTTGGTCTGGGCCAACGCGGACGTAGCGATACTGGAAAGCAGCAAGGCTAGAATGAACCGGCTGGCGTGCATCACGTGTGGTTTATCACGGCGGAAAGCCGATGGCGAGCTTCACCGCCGAGTATTCCGGATGAATCTCGCCCTTGCGCGTGCGGATGATGAGCGCCGGTTCTTCCCAAGTCTGGCCGCGAAACCAATCGGGCAAATCTTCTGCGCGCATCATCCCAAACAAACCAACGAGCGACGGCTCACCTTCACGGAAAATCACCGGGCGTTTGCGGACGATAACCAAGCCCGCTGCCTTCGCTCCGGCTTCGATGCGCGTGAGTTGCGCTGGTTCGTTCGGAAACACGCACGCAAAAAATCCACCTGCCGCGAGATGCTTCGCCGCCGTCGTGCAGTAATCTTTCACCGTGCCGCGCAATTCGAAGCGGCACGCGAGCTTTTGCGGATGTTCACTCTCAATGCCCGCGCCTTGCGGAAAATACGGCGGGCTGCCGGTGATGAGATCGAACCTTTCCTCCACGCGCAGAATTCCCGCATCGCGAAAGTCGCCTTCACGGATTTCGTAACGGTCAGTGAGTCCATTGTAGCGTGCAGATTTTTGCGCGAGCGTCACGCTCTCGGGTTGCGCCTCGACGGTGACGATTTGCGCGCCGGGCAACCGCCAGGCGCAGATCATTCCCACCGTGCCGATGCCGCTGCCCAGATCGAGCGCCGTGCGCGCCGTCGGACACCAACTCGTGCCATACCATGCCGTGAGAATGTCATCGGTGGAAAAGCGATGGCCCTCGCGCAATTGAAACAGCCGGAAGTTTCCGCTGATAGCATCGAGCGTTTCGCTGGGTTCAACCGTCACGCCCGACGCGAGTCCCGGTGGGACCGGTCCGGGCTTGGCCCAGCCTTTGAAATGCGAATCGGTGCTCACGCTTTTGCCGACGCGGTTGCTTTCGCGGCGTCGTAGCCGGTCGGTTCGATATGCACGAGCACGTCGCGTACGGAAAGAATTTCCGCGCGGATCTTGTCCTTCACATCATGCGCGATGTCGTGCGAGCGCTCCACGGTCATTTGTGGATTCACCTCCACGTGAATGTCCACGTAGTAATAATAGCCCACCTTGCGCACAAAACATTTTTCCACACCGTCCACCCCCGGAATCGTGGCGGCCACGCGCCGCACTTCGTTGATCAATTCGGCGTCCGGCGCGCGGTCCATGAGTTCATTGATGGCCAGCCGCAACAGTCGCCAGCCGTTGAACGCAATGACGCACGCCGCCGCAATCGCCGCCCAATCGTCCGCCGCTTCAAAACCCTTGCCGCCGATCAGCGCGATGCTGATGCCGATGCCTGCCGCCACCGATGTGATGGCGTCGCTGCGATGATGCCACGCATCCGAGCGCACGGCGGAACTGTCCACCGCCTGCGCCTCGCGGAGAACAAAGCGAAACAAAGTTTCCTTGATCAGCACCACGCCAACCAACACGCCGAGCGTAAAGGGCGCGGGCGTGGAGTGCGGGTTCGCGATTTCATGCAGCGACTTGAAAATGATCCACGTGGCCGCCAGCAGCAGCATGGTGGAGACGAACGCGGCGGCGAGCGGTTCAGCTTTGCCGTGTCCGTAGGGATGGTCTTCATCCGCCGGTTCGTGCGCGATCACGAGGCCGCGCCAGACGATGATGGCGCTGAAAACATCCGCGATGGACTCCACGGCGTCGGCAACGAGCGCGTGCGAATGACCGGCGATGCCGGCGGCGAGCTTGGTGCCGGCCAACACGATGTTCACCACCAACCCGAGGAAGGTGGCGCGCAAGGTTCGTTGAAGGCGGTTCTGAGCCACAGGCCAAGTTTGCCTCAGCTTAATTGCCGGAGAAACAAAGAACTTGTCGTAGCGGCGTCTCGGCAGAGCGCCGCAAACTCCCGGTGTAATGGCGGCGCTCTGCCGAGACGCCGCTACGGTTTTGGTGTGACGCGTGTTTTACAGTTGCGCCATGGATTTGTCCAACGCCGCGAAGAGTTGATTCATGGTCGCTTCCGTTTCGTCGCCCATGTTCGAGAGGCGGAAGGTCGTGCCTTTGATTTTGCCGTAGCCGCCGTCAATCAGGAAACCCTGATCCTTCGTGAGCTTTTGCAGTTTCGCCACGTCCACCGTACGACCACCGGGCTTCGCGCCGTTGTTCACGCAGGTGAGCGTGATGGACTCAAATCCTTTTTCCGGAAACAGCGTGAAGCCATGCTTCGCCGCCCAGTCGCGCGTCATCTGGTTTGTTTTCTGGTGGCGCGCGTAACGATTCTCCAACCCTTCGGCAAAGAACTCATCGAGCTTCGAGCTGAGAGCATACGTGTGCGAAATGCTCGGGGTGCTGGGCGTCATGTTTTGCTCGGCGTTCTTTTGGAATTCGAGGAAGTCGAAATAATAACCGCGATCCTTCGCCGCGGCTGCGCGCGCGAGCGCGGCGGGCGAACAGACGAACACCGCGAAGCCCGGCGGCATGGCCCAGGCCTTTTGCGTGCCGGCGAGCAACACGTCAATGCCCAGTTCATCGAACTTGATCGGCAGCGCGGTCATGGAGCTGACCGAGTCCACGATGAACATCGCGTCGGGATATTTTTTCTTGAGCGCGGCGATTTCGGTGAGCGGGCTCATCACGCCGGTGCTCGTCTCGTTGTGGATGAGCGTGAGCGCGTCGAACTGGCCGGTGGCGAGCTTCGCGTCAATCGCCTCGGCGCGGATGGGCGAACCCCAATCCACCTGCAACGCCTCGGCCTGCTTGCCGCATTTCTTGGACACGTCGAACCACTTGTCCGAAAACGCGCCGCACATGCAGTTGAGCACTTTCTTTTGCACGAGATTGCGGATCGCGCCTTCCATCACGCCCCACGCGCTGGAGGTGGAGAGATAAACGAGCTGCCTGGTGGCGAGCAGCGTCTGGAGTTGCGGCTGAATTTTGGTGACGAGGTCTTTGTAACCCTGACCGCGATGCCCGATCATCGGCGCGCAAAACGCCTTGAAAGTTTTCTCGCTGACTTCGACCGGTCCCGGAATGTGTAGTTTAACGTGTCCCATAGGGCGCGCATTTTCTCAAAGGCGACGCGCAAGGCAAGAACGGTGTGTGAAAAGCGCCGGCGCCGCAGGCGCGACCTATTTGTAGAACACCGCACCGGAATATGAAAAAGCCCCGTCAGGGGCGGCCTATTCGGGAAATCATTCGTCACCGCGTTTGGACCGGAAGCGTTCGCGGAAGATGTCGCTCCTGACGGAGCTAGGAAAATTATTTTCTGGTTCGGGTTCTACAAAGATTTCGCCCCTGACGGGGCTGGCTGGAGCGCGGACTTTAGTCCGCTTCAACTCCCGCACCGGCAGCGACGTTGAAAGATTCGGCGCGTGTAGCCGGTCACACGTTGAAGCGGCGTGAACGCCGCGCGCCGTCGGAAAATAAAAATGAAAAATGCGGCTCTCTGCCGAGACGCCGCTACGGCTTGGGCGCGGGCGCGGGCGCGGATTTCTTTTCCGGATGATCCACCGTGCCGGCGGGACGGCGCGGCTGGCAACCGATCTTCGCCAGCTCGGGCGATTGGTCCGTGTCACGGCTGGAGCTGCAATAGAAAAAGCGCACCTGCGACACCGTCGTGTTGGCCGCGTCGAGTTTGGTGTCGCGCGTTTCGGTGGCCTTCTGCCGGTCGCCGCCGGTGGCGACCTGCGCGTTCGCGTCGAAGATCGCCAGTTGCGCCTTGATGTCCGCGATCAAGTCCGCCGGATAACGGAACGGCGCGGCGACATCCGTGTGCGCCAGCGCGCCGAGACGCGAGAGGCCGATGACGCGGGCGTCGTTGAAACGACCCAGCTTGCCGCTCGCCCAACCGTACGCGGTGAAAACCTCCAACCGTTGCGCGTCCGTGATCTGTGTTGCGCGGATGGCATCAATGAATTTGAAACCCTCGCGCGCCAGGTCGCCCAAAGTATCCAGCGCCTTGCGCGCGGTGGCGGAACCGCCGGCGCGATCACTCTCCGTGAGCGCGGTGTCTGAATCGGCGGTTTCCAATCCGGTCAGGTCGGCGTCATGTTGCGTGCGGAGCAGCGCGGGCAATTTGAACGGATCGGCGGCCACGCGGCCATCGTCCACGGTTTTGATGAGATGCATTTGCGAGACAGTTGCGAGTGAGTCTGCGTTTGGCATAAGTGCGGTGTGTTTTGGATTGTTGGTATGCTTGGTTTTTGTCCTTCGCAGAATCCCCGGAAGCCCGTAGAAGAATTTGCCTGCCGCTGCGCTATGGCCGGGACTTCAACAGACAAGCTTCCGGTGGTCAAGCGTGGACTCGGGAATAATAAAGAAATAAGTCGCCGCCGCTGCGGGGCGCGTTGGTAGGGCGCGTCACTCCGTGCGCGCCGTTCTTGACCCACGCGGATCGGCGCGCGCGGAGTGACGCGCCCTACCGGCTGGGTCGCGGGTGGATGGAACAATTGTCGGCAGCGTTCCCGACCCTTTGGGAATGGTGAAAACATTTGTCGGCGACGGTTCAAATGCTTCAGAACTGACAGAAACAGAACGGTTTAGCTGGTTGCAGCCGATTTGAGCCTGAACGGAACAAATAAACGCCGCAAACTGGAGCTAGTCCTCGCCAAAACTACTTGCCGCGCCATTTAGCCAACCCTGCCCGTGCTTGGAAGGCGCAGGGGGCTTCGATAGCCTCATAAATCCGCAATGCCTCCTCGGCGCGAGCAATGGCCTGCTCTCTCTCGCCTTGATACCATAACGCATCCGCTAAATTCCACAGGTCGTTGCCTTCCCCTCGTCGGTCGCCGATTTCGCGACGAATGACCAATGCCTGTTCGTAGAACTCGATGGCCTTGCGCGGTTCACCCAAGTCAACATAGGCGTTGCCGAGATTTCCGAGGGAGTTGCCTTCCCCGCGCCGGTCGCCAATCTCGCGAGCAATCACCAGTCGCTGCTCGTAGAACTCAATGGCCTTGCGCGCCTCGCCCAAGGCGGCGTATGCGTTGCCGAGATTTCCGAGGGAGCTGCCTTCCCCGCGCCGGTCACCGATCTCGCGGTCAATGGCAAGTGCTTGCTCGTAGAACTCGACGGCCGTGCGCGCTTCGCCCAAGATGGCGTATGCGGTACCGAGATTTCCGAGGACGTTGCCTTCCCCGCGTCGGTCACCG
>SCTL01000324.1 GCA_004297495.1 Verrucomicrobiota bacterium | reverse complement strand
ACCGCCGATGCCACCGGAGCGTTTTCCGGATGGCGGCGGGCAGATCGACGGTTTCCACGAGTCCCAATTCAATCCGTGCCCGGCTCGTGTCGGGAACATAGTAATCAACGGTTTCATCCGGGCGCGGCTGGTTGGCGACCCTGACTTCGGGAGCCGGATCACATGCTTTTGCCACCGCGCCTGCCAGATCAACAATCGAGACGGGCTGATCCGCGCCCACATTATAGGGATGACCGGATTGGCCGCGAAATAAAATCGTCCAGAGCCAGAGGGCCAGATCGGAGCCGTAAAGATAGGATCGCACCGCCGAACCCGAGCCTTGCACCATGATGGGGCCACCTTGCAACGCGTCGCGCAGGAAATTTCCCGCGGCGAAATGCGCGTTTAATGGCAGGTAAGGGCCGAGGAAAGCGAAGCCGCGCGCAATCTTGACCTCGATGCCTGTTTGGCGGGCGAACTGAACGCATTGTGCTTCGGCGTTGCGTTTGGCAGTGGCGTACGCCCAGCGCGGTGAATCAGGAAATTCAACGAAGGTCTCCTTTTCGCTGCGCTTGGCTGTCACCCCCTTGAGTGGCCCGTACACTGCGCCCGAACTGGTGAAGAGCAGCTTCTTCGCACCCGCTTTTCCGGCGAGTTCCAAGACGCGCTCCGTTCCTTGTCGCGAAGTTAGAATCATGGCTTCCGGTTCAGCCGTTACATTCAACTCGCCAGCGGCATGGATCACATGCGAGAACGTGCCCGTCGGGAATCTAAACTCGGTAAGCTCGCCTTCGTACAAATGGACCGCGGATTGGCCCGCCAAATTGGGGGCGCGTGTGCGAAACGCCGCCGCCGAGCGCGTCAAAACGACGGCTTCAGCTTTTAATCCTAATTGTTGGTTGGCCCAGAGGAAGGTTTCAAGCAGCCAGCATCCAAAAAAGCCGGTGCCGCCGGTGATGAACAGCCGCCCGCCCCGCAGTTCCTCCCAGTCTTTCCGCGTTCTTTCGAGCACGAAGTCCAAATCGGTCTGGAGCGGGTGAGGCGTGTTCATGTCTCGCGAACCGGTCGGCGATCGTGTTCCAAGGCCGAGACCGATCAGCCCTTAGCCCAAGCGACGCCAGACCTGGCTGCGGCAATCTCGTATTCGGCGATCTGGCGCAGTGTCAGGCGGTGCAGCGTGGCGGTAGAGGAATCGGTGTGCGCGGTGTGATACCACTGAATCGTTTCGCGCACCGAGTCAGTGAAGCCCCAGCACGGCGCCCAGCCGAGCAGCGCACTGGCTTTATCGGTGGTGAGTTGAAGCAGGTTCGCTTCGTGGACGGCTTTGGGATCGCTGCGGTCTTCCCACTTGCCGGGCCAGTGTTTCAAAACCTCCTCCACGAGATCGGCGACGTTGCGATTGGCGTCGTGCCCGGGACCGAAGTTGAACGCGGCGCAGAGTTGAGGGTTGTAGGCCGTGAGTTGCGAGAGTCGCGCGCCGAGCCAGAGATAACCGCTGAGCGGTTCGAGCACGTGCTGCCACGGGCGCGTGGCGCGCTTGTTCCGCACGGAGATGGCTTCCTTCTTTTGCAGCGCGCGGACGCAGTCGGGCACGATGCGATCCGCCGCCCAATCGCCGCCGCCGATGACGTTGCCGGCGCGGGCGCTGGCGATTTTCACGGGATGTTCCTTGAAGAAGGAGCGGCGCCACGCGGCGATGGCGATTTCCGCCGCGGCTTTGCTGGAACTGTAAGGATCATAGCCGCCAAGCGGGTCTTCCTCGCGATAGCCATAGACCCATTCCTTGTTCTCGTAGCATTTGTCGGTGGTGATGCAGACGAGCGCGCAGGGTTTGGCCAGGGTCTTCGCGGCTTCGAGCAGATGGATCGTGCCCATGACGTTCGTGTCATAGGTTTCGACCGGCGTGCGATAGGATTCGCGGACGAGCGGTTGCGCGGCGAGATGGAAAATAAAATCGGGCTGCGCGTCCCGAACGGCTGTCGCCAGTTTGGCGGAATCGCGGACATCGGCTTCGATGTGCGTGATGCGTTTGGCCAAATCCGTTTGCGCGAAGAGCGAGGGGTTCGTGGGCGGCGGCAGGCTGTAGCCAGTCACTTTCGCGCCGAGACTGAGCAGCCATTCGCAAAGCCACGCGCCTTTGAATCCGGTGTGGCCGGTGACGAAAATATTTTTACCGGAGTAAACGCCACCGAACAGAGCGCCGGCGGTTTTTGATTTGGAGGAAGCGGACATCGCGGGCGAGAGTTACCAGACTTTCCAGGGCGCTTTGCCTTCGTTCCAGAGTTTGTTGAGATACTGTGTTTCCTGGTAGGTGTCCATCGGCTGCCAGAAACCTTCGTGGCGGTAGGAGTGAAGCTGGCCTTTCTTCAACAGGCGTTCGATTGGCTCGCGTTCAAACATGACCGAGGGGTCATCCGGCAGGTAGCCGAAAACACTATGGTCGCAGATCATGTAGCCACCGTTCACGTACGCCTGCTCGACCTGTGGTTTTTCGATGAAGGATAGGATCGAACCATCTGGTTCGACATTCAACGAACCAAACCGTCCCGCGGGATGAACGGCGGAGATGGTGCAAGCTTTCCGCGAGCGTTTGTGTTCCTTGATGGACGCGTTGATGTCAATGTTCGACAGACCGTCGCCGTACGTGAATAGGAACGTTTCGCCTTTGGGGATGTGACGTTGCACGAGCTTGAGGCGATAGGCAGTCATGGATTCCGCGCCGGTGTCCGCGAGGGTGACGGTCCAATCCTCCTCGGCGTGCCGGTCGTGGAATTTCACCTTCTGCTGGCGACCCAGCGAGAGCGAGATGTCGCAGGTGTTCCAGAGGTAGTTGCGGAAGTAGTCCTTGATCATGTCGCCCTTGTAGCCGAGGCACAGGATGAAATCCTTGTGCCCGAAGTGGGCGTAATACTTCATGATGTGCCAGAGGATGGGTTGCGGACCGATCGGCACCATGGGCTTGGGGCGGAATTCCGTTTCCTCGCGCAAACGCGTGCCCTTGCCACCGCAGAGAATTACAACTTTCATTTTTCAGGCTGCTTTCGTTATGAGAACAGCGCACAAGCTAGGAAAGCCGCGACTCGAATCAATCCTAAACATGGCTGGGCGCGTGATTTCCCGCCTTGTGCGCTCGCGCCAGTTTCTGATTTGCTGGACGCGATTGAGCGATTCCGCGCCCACAGAGCAGACCGTTCCCCCGACCGCGACCGGTTCGTGTCCGAGCCGGGCGGAGTGGGTGTGGTTGCTTCTTCTGCTCGCGGCGTTCTTCATCGGGAATCTGCTCACGTGCAATCTTTATCCGGTCGTGTGGTGCGACGAAGTGACGTATTCCGAGCCGGCGTTGAACTGGGCGAAGACAGGAAATTTCACGACGACCGTCTGGGAGTTGCAACCGGCGAACACTTTTCCCGCCGCGTATCCGCCGCTTTATGCGCTGGCGCTCTGCCCGTGGGTCAAGGTCTGGGGCGGCAGCGTGCTGGCGGTCCGTTCGTTCAACTACCTGCTGATGGCGGGGGTGGCTTTCTTGTTGTGGCTGGCGTGCTGGCGTTGCCGGCTGGTGGAAAGTGCCTGGGGAAGATTGTTCGTGGTCATCTCCGCGCATCTGGGCTTCGGCATCAGCTACGCCTACCGTTGCGCGCGACCGGATGTGCTGGGGATGCTCTGTCTCATGTTGTTGCTGCTCGCGTTCAGTCTGCCGAAGGCCCGCCACCGGATTTTCTTGGTCGCTCTGCTCTCGGCGCTGACGGTGTGGATCGGATTACAGGTGGCGCTCTTTGCGGCGATGGTCGGGGCGTTGGCGTGGTTGATCCTGCGGCGGCTGACGTTCAAGGACCTGCTCGTGGTCGCGAGTGGAATGACTGCGGGATTGGCGTCCTTGTTTCTGTTTCTCCATTGGCAAGGAGTGCTCAAATATTTTCTGCAACTGGTGTTCGGCATCGTGGGGCGACCGGCGACGGAGTCGTCCAAGTTCACATTGCTGGAGCGCTGCCGCCCGCTGCTCGAGGGAATCATCGCGGACAACCTGGGCGATTTCAGCGCGGCCATAATTTTCCTCGGCGTTGGTTGCGCAGTCGTCGTCAACTACCGTCGTTTCAGCCCGGCGGAAAAACGGCTGCTGGCATTTCTGCTGACCGTGGCGATGGCCGTGCCGGTTTTTTTCAGCTTCACCGGACATTTCGCTTTTTATTACGCGTACATGAAATTCATCCCGCAGTTGCTGGCGTTGTTCGTCGCCTGTTTCCCCAGCGAAGCGCGCCTTGTGAAATGCCGGCGACAGACGTGGCTCACCCGCTTCTGCGTCACACTGTTGATTGCCGCCGCGCTGGTGGGACTGCCGCTGCGTCTGTTGGTCTCCTGTCTGGGCAGCAAGATCGTATCCCGTTCCGAGATTCAACGCGCCATTGCCGCGCAGGTTTCCGAAACCGACATCGCCTTCACCGATTTCGCCGCGTTCTTCGAGGTGAAACAACGCGCCCGGGTGGTTTACGATGCGTGGTATTCGCGGGCGTTTTTCATTCAGGCCGATTCCGCGCACGATTTCTCGGAGGACGAAAAGCGGAGTTTGACCGTCCTCGTGATTCGAGCGGGCGAGGTGGAGAAGTTGACGAATTTCTTCGGCGGAAACTGGGTCGCGGTCACGCCGCCATTCGGCGACACTCAGGATTACGGGCGGCTGGCGCGGCTGCCGTTCATCGGCGGGAAGTTCGCGAGTTACGCGCAGCAACCGCAGAACGAGCGCTGCCAGTTTGTGATTCTTCGACGAGCCGCCGACACCAAGTCCGCGACAGAAAATTGACTGTGCATTTGGCCGGCCATCCATTCTAATCACGCCCCAGAATGAAATTCACCAAGTGGACCGCGCTCCGATTGATCGCCCTCTGCCTGACCGTTACGATTATCTGGTGTCTCAACCACGACCGCTCGCCCGCGAACTGGTCCGTGCCGGTGGATTATCGGGAAGACAGCCTAATCGTCATGACCTGGATGCAGGCGGCAGCGGAAGGTGATATTGTGCCGTTTCTTTCCAAGACCAATCCCCGACTGGGAGCGCCGTACGAGGCGAACTGGAATGACTGGCCCATTTACTGCGAAGAAATCATCCTCAGCGCCGGCTTGTTCACCAGATGTTTTGGATTATTTGCCGCGACGAATGATTCGCTCCTCTTGGGTTTTTTGCTCAACGCCATCGGCTTTTATGCTTGCTGCCGGATGCTGAGGTTTGCCCGCGAATGGTCCTTTGTGTCCGCCCTGCTGTTTGCGTTCACGTATTTTCATCTTTTCCGGGGACTCGGCCACATCTTGTTCGCCTATTCCTATCTGGTGCCGGTGGCGTTGGTCGTCTCGTGGTTTGTCGCGTTCAGCAAACGTCTCGCGTGGGGTGGCAGGCTCATGTGGTTTTGTCTGGCAGCCTCGGTCGCACTCGGCTTTAGCAATCCCTACCTCCTGAACCTGTATGGTCAGTTCATCTGCGTTGGCCTGGGGCTGCAACTGCTCTTCCGCCGTCGCAAGGCAAACATTCAAGTCGGGATGGCATGCCTTGCGATCAGCGCGTTCTGTTTCTTGGCCATTCACCTTAACACCTTTACCTACGGCTGGAAGCACGGCAAGAACGCCGGCGCGCTCGCCCGTGGCTATTACGAGACGGAACTCTTCGCGCTCAAGCCGATGGAACTCGTCGTGCCGCCGGTCTCGCACAATGTCGCCGCCTTCGCGCGCATCGGCAGCAAGTACATGAACCTTGCGTGGATCAAAGGCGAAGTGTTCTCGCCGTATCTCGGCATCGTCTGTCTGCTCGGTCTCGGCTGGATGGCGTATGAAACGTTGAGCATCGTGGCCACGGCGCGACGCAAACGCGAGCGCTTGCCGGCTTACGTGCCGCAAGTCTTGTGGATCTTCGCGTACTCCGTCGTGGGCGGCGTGAATTGTCTCATCGGTTTGTTTGGCCTGCCGCTGTTTCGCGGGAGCAATCGCTACAGCATTTTCATTTCAGCGCTCGTGCTGATGTTCCTCGCGTCGCGGCTCTCTCGCGTCACGCGCAAATGGCCGATCGGGAAAAAACTCGCGCTCGGCGGCGCGATGCTCGTGATCGGACTTTACGATCAGCTCCCGCAACCCACCACCGCCGCCGAGACGAACACTTTTGCGCAACTCACCCGCATTGATCGCGATTTCAGCCAGGCGATGGAGCAAAGCCTCAAGCCCGGCGCGATGGTTTTTCAACTGCCCGTGATGGCGTATCCCGAGTCCACGCCCGTCGGTGGCGTGCAGGCGTATGAACATCTGCGGCCTTTCTTTTACACGAAGACGCTGCGGTTCTCGTTCGGCTCGAACAAAGGCCGTTCGCGCGAGGATTGGCAGAAGGACGTGGAAAAACTTCCCGCCGCGCAGATGGCGCAAACTTTGGAGCGCTACGGCTTCTCGGCGATTTACATCAACCGTCGTGGCTACCAAGATCGTGCCGAATCCGTGCTCAAGCAACTGGCCGACGCGGGTCACAAAAAAGTCATCGAGGACGAAATCCACGATCAAGTTTGCGTGTTGTTGAACCCGTCGGCCACGCCGGTCCTGCCGCCCGCCGAGACGAAGGTGACCTTCGCGCTCGAAAAAGGCTGGGTGCGCAGCACGGATTCGCCGGGCGGCGTGCAGCATTGGACTGATGGCGATTCACAACTGACCTTCTTCAACGGCGAAAAGTCCGCCAAGGCGTACTCGCTCGCCACGCAAGTCGGCAGCCTCACGCCGCAGCGCGTGAGCATCGAAGTCAACGGCAAGGAAGTTTGGAACGCCAGCCTCGCCGGCAACCAACTTGTGCCCGCGCAATTCACCTTCGAGGCCCGGTCCGGCAAGAACGCGGTGGTGTTCAAGACTGACTCGCCACCCCGGCCCACCCAGCACGATCCATTACCGACGGCGTTCGTGGTGGTGAATCCGCAAATCACGCCGGTGAAGTAGCGCGACGAAATCGCGCCGAGAAAATATGCGCCACAACTTTCGAGAAATGAGTTTGAATTGTTTCGCGATGGGTGTCGCGTTGTTAACGCTGGGGTTGTTCGCTTCAACCAGTGCGAGCGCGGCGGAAAATCCTTCTCCCGCTGCCGCAACAAATTCACCGACCGTTTCCGTTACGCCGCGTTACCGCGTGGCTGTGTGCGATTGGATGATCCTGAAACGTCAAAAGCCCGGTGCGTTTCCGCTCGCCAAGGAACTCGGCGCGGAGGGCGTGGAGGTGGACATGGGTTCGCTCGGCCAGCGCGAGACTTTCGAGAACCAGCTCACCAACGCTGCCGCGTGTCAGGCCTTTCGCGAGCGCGCGCGTGAGAACGGATTGGAAATTCCTTCGCTCGCCATGTCGGGGTTTTACGGCCAGTCCTTCGCCGAGCGTCCCACCGTGCCGCGCATGATTCAGGATTGCGTCGAGACGATGCAGCGCCTGAACGTGAAGATCGCCTTCCTTCCGCTTGGCGTTTCGTGTGACCTCACCAAGAAACCAGAACTCCGCCCTGCCGTGATCGAACGATTGAAAACAGTGGGCAAGGTCGCGGAGAAAGCCGGCGTGATCATCGGCATGGAAACTTCTCTGCCCGCCGCCGAGGAAGTGAAGTTGCTCGATGAAGTCGGTTCGCCAGCCATCAAGATTTATTTCAACTTCGCCAACGCGGTGAAGAACGGGCGCGACATTCCCACTGAATTGCGGACGTTAGCCCGCGAGCGGCTCTGCCAGATTCACGCCACGAACGAGGACGGCGTGTGGTTGCAAAATGATCCCAAGCTGGACCTGCCGAAGATCAAACGGACGCTTGACGAACTGGGCTGGAGCGGCTGGCTGGTGATCGAGCGTTCGCGTGATGCCAAGGACCCGCGCAATGTGAAAAAGAATTTCAGCGCGAACGTCGCGCACTTGAAGGCCGTCTTCCAGGGGAACTGAACAGGTTACTGCCAGTATTCGGAGCGCGACTCTGTGAGTCGCAGCAATCCCTTATGTAAACCAAGCGGCTGCGGGTCACAGACCCGCGCTCCTCTATCCAAAAAAAGCCCGCCGGTTTTTGCCGGCGGGTCTGGTTGGAAAACTTTTCCGATCAAGGTTCAGCCAGAATCTTCGCGCGCTCGGTGTGATATTCGGCGGGCGTCATCTGGTCGGCGCGATATTTCATCAACAACGCGTCGAGCCGCGCTTGCTTGGAAGTGGGAACCGTCGCGGCGGGTGCTTCGATCGCTTTG
>SCTL01000323.1 GCA_004297495.1 Verrucomicrobiota bacterium | reverse complement strand
GTGGCCGAAGTATTGGGCGACGAATCTCGATCTCGTCAAGACGGTGAACACGAAGCAAGGCGTGGATGCGTTCCTCGCCGAGCGGGATTCAGACAAAGCGGCCAAAGCGGATCGCTCGAATCATCTGCTGCTCCTGAAGCGCAAGGATGTGCCGTAGCCGCTGGGTCAGCGCGGCGCGGTTTTCAACTTCTTTTCAAACTTCTCCACCTTGGGCCGGATGACGATCTGGCAATAGCCCTCCTCTGGATGCTCGCGGAAGTAATTCTGGTGATAATCCTCCGCCGGAAAGAATTTTTTCAGCGGCACGATTTCCGTGACGATGGGTTTGGACAGTTCCTTCTGCGCGGCGGCTTTGGATTTTTCCGCCGTGAGCTTCTGGGCGTCGCTGTGATAAAGAATGATCGAGCGATATTGCGTGCCGTGGTCGTGGCCCTGGTAGTTCAGCGTGGTCGGGTCGTGCACTTCCCAGAAAGTTTCCAGAATTTTTTCGTAGGAAGTTTTTGCGGGATCAAAAGCGACTTGGATGACTTCCGCATGTCCAGTGTTGCCGGAACAAACTTCGCGATAAGTAGGATGGTCCTTCGTGCCGCCGGCGTAGCCGCTGGTCACGGATTTCACGCCCGGCAACATCTGAAACACCGCTTCCAGACACCAGAAGCAGCCGCCGCCCAGCGTGGCGAGTTCAGTTTGATTGGTTTGTGTGGTCATGGTTTTCGCTGGCTCGGCGGCGAACAGATTCGCCGCGCCGAGCAGAGTGAGGATTAAAGCTGCGCGTTTCATACGGTTTCAAATTGTCACTGGTTCGTCGGGCCGCGCGCCCGGAACTTACACCGGAAATCTTAATCCGTCTGCGGCTGATCCAAGTCGCTGCCGGGCGGGAGGTCGGCGAACTTTTCCAGATGCCCGGGCCGGAGTGGCTCCGAGATCGCGTGCTCTTCGCCCAGCCACTTGCCGAGATCAATGAGCCGGCAGCGTTTCGAACAGAACGGGCCGAACTTGCCATCGAACCACGGGCCGCGCTTTTTGCAGGTCGGACATTTCACCTGCGGCGATTTCATGGCAGATCACGGCTTCGCGGTCTTTTGCACTTCCGGAATGACGGCCTTCGCGGAATTCGCCACCGCCACGGACGCGCTGCGGCTCGCGCCGGCGGCTTGCAAGACCGTCATCACATCGTCCGCCGCTGCGTCGGCTTGCTTGCGCGGCATCGTGCTGCAATTCACCAACGCCTCGAGATTCTGTGCGATGCGTTGCTGATCGTTGGCGGCCAGCGCGCTCGCCTGCGGCAACGCGGCGGCCAGACTATCGGCAACTTTTGCCACCGTGGCCGCGAACGGTTTGTCCGCGCCCCGGGCCGCGTTGAGAAGTTCCTTCGCCAGCGCCTGGCGATGTTCCAGCGTGCCGCTTTCCGCTTTGGTCAGCGGCGCGAGCGCGGCGCGAATTTTTGCCGTGGCCGCTTGTTGCGGCGTGGCGGGTGTCGGGGCGACGGCGGGCGGTGCTTTGGTTGGCGTCGCGCCGGGGGCCGCAGGCTTCGCCGGCGGCGGCACACCCTGGCTCGCGTTGTTTTGCTCGGCCATCCCTTTCGCCCGACGTTTGATCATGTCGGCTTGCGCGCTTTGACCGAACGCCGTGGGGCTGCAAAGCCGGGTGGCGACGCAAGCGACGGCGAAAAGTTTGAAGCAGTTCATGAGCAGCGCGGCTCAGTGCGCGAGACTGACGAAGCCTTTATGCGCCAGGCCAACGTAGTCGAGCATGATGTGTTCGGCTTCCTCAAGCGCGACGTCCACGGCGGGCGGGTCCAACTCCTCGTCATCGCCCTCGAGCCCGACATCGCGACGCACGGGGCGCGGCGTGAGGGAGGCGGAGTTCGTGCCGAAGCCGGTGGCGGGCGCGGAAACTTTCGCGACAGACGAATTGGTTTTTTCCACGGCCGGCGGCAGCCCGGGCTGATCGGCAAGGCGCAAGGTCAGTTCATACACCGTCGCCGGCGGCTCGTGTCGGGCGAGCAGTTCCTGCTTGCGCGCTTTCTGGCGGGTGTCATCGGTTTCTTTTTCCTGAAGCCGCTCGCGTTCGTTCAGCGAAACTGTCTTGTCCTCCTGCCGGGCGCGGAATTTTTCAATGTCCTCACGCACGTAAACAAAATCCCGATTCGTCGCCACGCGCCCGTTCGAGCGACGGAGCAATTCCGCCAGATACGGCGCGACGAGGTTCACGCGGTCAAACTTGGTGCTGGGCAACGTGTCCCATTCGAGCGCGTTTTCCTGCGCGCGCTCGCCGACGTCCTTGGCGACATTGAGAATCGAAGGCAGCACGATGTCCGGCATGACGCCCTTGAGTTGGGTGGAAGCGCCGCCCGCGCGGTAGAATTTCCGGATGGTCAGCTTGAGGGTGCCGGGGTCATTCGTGGCTGAGGGCGTGGCGGGCCGCACGTAGGGCGTGAGCGGATTAAGATTTTGCACCGTGCCTTTGCCGTGGGTGGAAATGTCGCCCACGATCAGCGCGCGCCCGTAATCCTGCAACGCGCCGGCCACGATTTCCGAGGCCGAAGCCGTGCCGCGACTGGTCAGCAATATCAGCGGGCCGTCGTAAAGTTGTTTGCCGCCATCGCGATCTTCTTCAATGGCCACGGGCGAATCCTTCCCCGGCCCTTTGGCCTGCACCACCGGGCCGGACTTGATGAACAATCCCGTGATGCCGATGGCTTCCTCTAGCGACCCGCCGCCGTTGCGCCGCAAATCCAGAATCACGCCCTCGACTTTTTCCGCCTCCAGTTTCTTGAGCAGCCGCGCCACGTCCGCCGTGGAACTGCGCCGCTCGGAATTCCGGCGCTCGCCCGTCAAATCCACCGTGGCGTAAAACGACGGCAGGTCAATCACGCCCACGCGCGCCGCCTTGCCGTCGCCGACCGGCATATCAATGATCCGCGCCTTCGCTTCCTGGTCCTCGAGTTTGATTTCGTCGCGGATCAACGCCAGGGTCTGCCGCGAGGTCGGGTCGCTGGCTGGCATGAGCACGAGGCGAACCTCCGAGCCTTTCGCGCCGCGAATCAGCCGCACGGCCTTGTTCAAACTCATTTCCACCACGTCCTCAAACGGCCCGTCGCCCTGCGCCACGGCCACGACGCGGTCGCGTTCCTTGATCTTGCCGCTCTTGGCCGCCGGGCCGCCCGGCAACAACTTGTCTATCGTGCAATAGCCGTCCTCCGACTTGAGTTGCGCGCCGATGCCGAAAAGCGACAGGCTCATGCCGATGGAAAAATTGTCGCTGCCGCTGGCGTTGAAATAATCCGAGTGCGGATCATAGACGTGCGCCAGCGCCGTGAGATAAACCTGCATCACGTCCTCGTTGTCCCATTCCTTGAAGAACCGCAGGTTGCGATGATAACGG
>SCTL01000322.1 GCA_004297495.1 Verrucomicrobiota bacterium | reverse complement strand
TGGTGAACGACATCAACAATTTGATGTATAACGGCTCGCAATCCATTTACACACCCGACACCAACCGCTTTGCCGGCGTGACGTTCCGGTCCGCGACTTGGACGAATTTATCCCTCCCGATTCCACCGCTCGGCCAGGATTTGAACAATCGGATGGTTTTGGAAGATGCCTATCCCGAACTGGCGAAGATCACGCCGGAAGTGAACCTGGCCAGCAACTGGCCCGATGTGGATCTGCCCCATGACGCGTGGACCTACGCCAAGCGTTTCACCAATTTTTACGCGCAGATGAAAACCGCCGATCCCACCATCAAGATTGGCGCGCTGGCGGATGTCTTTGAGGACGGCACGCAGAATTACAACAATCATCCTGTCGTGAATCCGCGCACCGGCCAGACGCAGTATGGCTGGAATCCGATCATGCTGACCTTTCTGCGCAACGCCAACTGCACTCCCGACTTCCTGATCGTGCATGATTACGGTCCGACCGCCGGGGACACGCAAGATTTACTTTACCCTCGGGTATGGTCCTCTCATGCGGCTTCGCTCCGCCGGCAATTGACCGATTATCTCGGCAACGCCGGAACGAACGTGACGCTGGAAGTGACCGAGAACGGCATGGGCGGCGACAAACAGTCTGTGAGTCTCCCGGGCGGCCTGTTTTTCGCCGACAGCATCGGCCAGGTTCTGCAAACCGAGTTCAATTCGCGCGTTTGGTGGGACATGCGCAACGGCGGCAATGCGCTGGGCGATTCCGACCCGGAATTTTACGGCTGGCGCACCAACAGCAGCGGCAATTTCATTTCCGACGGGGGCATTGTTAACGGCTCAACGTATTACCCGACGTATTACGCGGGCAAATTGCTGACACATTTTGCGAAGGGCGGCGACACGGTGATCCGCGCCAACAGCGATTACTTGCTGCTGGCCACCTATGCGGTCAAGCGAACCAATGGCTCGCTGACTCTCCTCGTGATCAACAAGAGTTGCGCGTCCAACATCACTGCCAATTTCAATCTGTCTGGCTACGCTCCTTCCTCCAACGCCACCGTTTACAGCTACGGAATTCCGCAGGACAACGCGGCGCGGACTGGCGTGGGTTCGCCGGACATTTCCCAAATCAGCATCACCAACGTTCAAAGTATTTTTTCCGCGACGTTCGCTCCGTTCTCGGCCACGGTGATGGTCTTGAATCCTGCCGGCACGCTGCCTCCTGAAATGCAGGCGCTCTACGCCTTTGAAGGCAACGCGCAGGACAGCAGCGGAAGCGGCAATCACGGCACGGCTACCGCGCTGAGTTACGTCGCGGGAAAAGTCGGTTCACAAGCCGCGCAATTCAACGGCACGAGCAGCTACGTTTTGATCCCGCGCTCCATCACAGATGACTTCACGGTTGCCGTGTGGGTTAAGACCACCAACACCGCCGGCGCGGCTGGCGAGCAATGGTGGAATGGCAAAGGTCTCGTGGACGGCGAAGTCAGCGGCGGCGGCGCGGATTGGGGCACAGCGATTGTGAACGGGAAATTCGTTCTGGGCGTCGGCTCGGTCAGCGGCGACACGACGATCGCTTCCTCGGTGAACATCAACGACGGCACGTGGCATCACGTCGCCGCCACGCGCAACAACACCAGCGGTGCCATGGCGGTCTATGTGGACGGCGTGTTGCGCGGCAGCGGCACCGGGCCGACTGGCTCGCGCACTTTTCCACCGAGCCTGCGCATCGGCAGTTTGCAAACCGGAAACAATTTCCTCAACGGCACGCTCGACGACGTGCGCTTGTATGATCGCATTCTCACTGCGGGCGAAATTGCCGCGCTCGTCGCTCCGCCCGCCGCGCCGACGAATCTCGTCGCGACGATCGGCGACGGCAACGTCGCGCTGAGTTGGTCCGCTGCATCCAACACCGCCAGCTACTACGTGAAACGCTCGACCACGAGCGGCAGCGGTTATGTGAACATCGCGACGAACGCCACGCTCACGTTCACCAACACGGGCTTGAACAACGGCACGCTCTATTACTTCGTCGTGAGCGCGGTGAATGTCTCCGGCGAAAGCACGAACTCCGCGCCAGTCAGCGCGCGGCCGACTTCATTCGCTCCGACGCAACTCGGTTTCGCCACCGTGGGCAATCAGCTTCAACTCAACTGGCCGACGAATCACACGGGCTGGTTGTTGCAAGCGCAGACCAATGCGCCCGGTGTCGGGCTGGGCACAAATTGGGTCATGCTTTCCGGCTCGGAACTCACCAATTCCTTCATCCTGCCGGTGAACCCGGCCAACGGGAGCGTCTTCCTGCGATTGATTTCGCCATGAAGGTCAAGAAGATCGCACACTGGTTTGTCATGGCTGGTGGGCTGTTGAGCTTTATCCAGGCTCATTCGGTTCACGCCCAGGGTGTTCATCGTGAGATGTGGACGAATCTCACCGCTTCTTTGGGCAACTCTCTAACCGCCCTGACGAACACAACCTACAATCCCAACTGGCCCAACAATCCCGTTACCGCCTACACGCGCGCGTTCACCAACTGCGAGACGGAGACGAACATCCTGGATAACTACGGCCAGCGGTTGCGGACATTCGTCGTGCCGCCCGCCAATGGAGGGTTCAGGTTTTGGATTGCGAGCGATGACACGAGCCAGTTGTTCCTGAGCACGGACGAGAATCCGGCTAACGTCGTTCCGATTGCGAACGTCGCCACGTGGACCAACCCGCGCGAGTGGACCCGGGAGGCCAACCAGCAGTCCGCGCCCATCACGTTGCAAGCAGGGCGGCGTTACTACCTTGAGGCGATCATGCAGGAGAGCGCAGGCGGGGATAATCTCTGTGTGCGCTGGCAAATGCCGAATGGCGCTTTCGAGGAACCGCTGACCGCCAGCAGCGCGGCGGGCACCCGGTTGATTCCTTGCACCGGCATCGCTTCGACGCCCGGATTCTTTTATCAGCCGACCAACACGACCGTGGCAGAAAGTGCCAACGCCACGTTCTCGCTGCTGGCCACGAATCAATCACCAGTAACCTACCAATGGCAGCGCAGCGGCACGAACCTGCCCGGAGCCACGCAGTCCCTGCTCGTGGTCAGCAACACGAGCTATCTGGCGGACAATGGGAAAGTCTTTCGATGTGTTGTCTCCAATGCATCAGGTTCGGTGACGAGCAGTCCGGCGACGCTCACGGTCGTAGCCGACATTACGCCGCCGAGCCTGGTCTCCGCCATCAACCAGGACCAGACGCACATCACGATTGTTTTTTCCGAGCCGCTGGAGATTGCTTCGGCCACGAACGCGGCGAATTATTCTGTCAATGGTGGCATCGCGGTGCAGGGCGCGGCGTTGGTGAGCGCCCAGACCGTGAGCCTGACCGTCTCGTCGTTGACTTTGTCGAACAACTACACCGTGACGGTAAACAATGTTCGTGATCGCGCCTCAATCCCCAACACCATTGCGAGCAACTCTCAAGTCAGCTTCCAGGCGCAGGCGTTCGGATTGACGGTGCGTCCGCTGATCGGCCCGTTTCTGAATGACATCATGCCGGAAGCGGCGCCGTTGCTGTCTGCCAACTGGACGGTGGTGCCCGCGTTTCCGAATCTGGTGTTCACAAACTTGCTCGGTGTCACCGCTGTTCCGGGAACGAACCTGCTCTGCGCCTGGGAACGGGAAGGCCGGGTCTGGATGTTTGTCAACGACTCGAATGTCACGACGAAGACGCTGGTGATTGACATCAGCAATCAGTGTCAGGGCTGGGATGATTCGGGCTTGTTGAATCTGGTGTTCCATCCCGGCTTCGCGACGAATCACTTCATGTATCTCTATTACACCTGGGTCACGCCCGGCACGGTGGTGGGGAGTCCGACCTCGCGCCCGCCCGAAATGGTGGTTGGCAAATACCACGACCGCTTGTCCCGGTTCGGCGTGACCAATGGAGTCGCCACGCTCGCTTCGGAAACTGTGCTGGTGGACCAGACCGGCGACAGCGTCTGGCACAACGGCAGCGGCATGTTCTTCCATCCGACGAATGGTTTTTTGTATTGGGCCGACGGCGACGACGAGCGGTCAGACCCGCAAGTCATCACCAACAAGCTTTTCGCGGGCGTGTTTCGCGTTGACGTGGACATGCGCGGCGGCTCGATCAGTCACGCGCCGCCCCGGCAGCCGACGTTGGGCACGACGGCGAATTATTTTATTCCAAACGACAATCCCTTCGTCGGCCAATCCGGTGTGCTGGAAGAATTTTTCGGGCTTGGACTTCGCAGCCCGCATCGCATGACGATTGATCCGCCGACCGGACGCATTTACATCGGCGATGTGGGCGCAGGTTCGCGCGAGGAAATCACCCGCGTTGATCCCGGCGAGGCGGGCTTGAATTTTCAGTGGAGCTACGTCGAGGGTTTTCTCGGCACGATGCCCGCGAGTTACATCGGCGTCAGCAAGCCGCCCATCCTCGATTACACGCACGGCGAAGGACAGGCGGTGATTGGCGGCCACGTGTATCGCGGCAGCGAATTCGCCGCGCAATTGGGCGGACGTTACATCTTCGGCGACAACGTCAGCCGCACGGTCTGGGTGATGGACGAATCCACCACGCCCGCCACGAAGATTCCCCTCGGCGTGTTGCCCAAGGGCGATGGACCGAACTCCGGCTCGGATTACACCGGGCTTTCGTCGTTTGGTCTGGATGCGAACAATGAAATTTACATGTGCCAGATGAGCAGCATTGGCGGCCGCATTTACAAACTCGCCATCGCGGATCAATCCGCCAGCCGTCCGTTGCCGACCTTGCTTTCACAAACCGGCGCGTTTACCAACCTGGCCACGCTCGCGCCCAATCCGGGTTTTGTTCCTTACACCGTCAATTCGCCGCTCTGGTCCGATGCTGCCCTCAAGACGCGCTGGCTGGCTCTGCCGACCAACACCGTCATCAACTTTGCGCCCACCGGCGAATGGACTTTTCCAAACGGCACCGTGCTCATGAAACATTTCGAGTTGGGAATCAACGACACCAATCCCGCCATTCGCAAACGGCTGGAAACGCGCCTGCTCGTCCAGGACACAAACGGCATGGTTTACGGCGCCACCTACAAATGGCTGCCCGACAACAGCGACGCCAATCTGGTCAACACACTCACCAACGAGAACATCGTCATCACCACCGCCACCGGGACGCGCACGCAGGTCTGGTCGTATCCCGGGCGGCAGGATTGCCTGACCTGCCACACGATTCCAGCGGGCGGCGTGCTCGGCGTGAAGACGCGGCAGTTGAACGGTGATTATCAGCACCCCGCCACTGGTCTGACCGACAACCAGATTCGCGCGTGGAATCACATCGGCCTGTTCAGTTCCTCAGTGAGCGATGCGGCGCTTCCCGGCTACGCCAAAATGGCGCCCGTGACGGACACGAATGCCACCCTCGAACTCCGGGTGCGTTCGTATCTCGACGCCAATTGCGCGCACTGTCACCGCCCCGGCGGCGGCGTGAACGCTTTGTTTGATGCGCGCTTCGACACCCCGCTGACCAATCAGGGCATCATCAATGGCGCGGTGTTGAACGATCTCGGCATCAGCGGCGCACGCGTGGTTGTTCCCAGCACCCCGACCGCCTCGGTTCTGTATCTGCGCGACAGCAGCGTCGCCGGCATCAAGATGCCGCCGCTCGCCAAGAACACCATTGATACCGCCGCCATGGCGGTGATCGAGCAATGGATCAACAGTCTCGTCGTGACCGTGCCCCAATCCACGGCGTGGTATCAGTTTGAAGGCAATACCCTCGACTCCAGCGGCAATGGTTACAACGGCACGCCTACGGCCGTGAGTTACGTCGCGGGCAAAGTCGGCGCGCAAGCGGCGCAATTCAACGGCACGAGCAGCTACGTTTTGATTCCGCGCTCGATCCAGGACGACTTCACCGTGGCAATGTGGGTTAAGTCCACCGACACCGCCGGCACGGCAGACGCGCAATGGTGGAACGGAAAAGGCTTGGTGGACGGCGAAGTCGGTGGCGGCGGTGCGGACTGGGGCACGGCTATCGTGAACGGAAAATTTGTGCTTGGCGTCGGCTCGACCGGCGGCGACACGACGCTCGCTTCCTCGGTGAACATCAACGACAACACCTGGCATCACGTCGCCGCCACGCGCAACAACGCCAGCGGCGCGATGGCGGTTTATGTGGACGGCGTGCTGCGCGGCAGCGGCACCGGCCCAACCGGCTCGCGCACTTTTCCACCGAGCCTGCGCATCGGCAGCCTGCAAACCGGAAACAACTTCCTCAACGGCACGCTCGACGATGTGCGCTTGTATGACCGCATCCTCACTGCGGGCGAAATTGCCGCGCTCGTCGCTCCGCCCGCCGCGCCGACGAATCTCGTCGCGACGATTGGCGACGCCAGCGTCGCGCTGAGTTGGTCCGCTTCATCCAATGCCACCAGCTACTACGTGAAACGCTCGCTCACCAGCGCCGCCGGCTACACGAGCATTGCCACCAACGCGAGCCTCGCGTTCACCAACACTGGTCTCATCAACGGTACACTCTATTACTTCGTCGTCAGCGCGGTGAATGTCTCCGGCGAAAGCACGAACTCCGCGCCAATCAGCGCGCGGCCGACTTCATTCGCTCCGACGCAACTGGGAATTGCGGCGACGGGCAATCAGCTCCAACTCAACTGGCCGCTGGATCACACCGGTTGGCAGTTGCAGGCGCAGACGAATAGTCTCTCGACTGGCCTGGGGACGAACTGGGCCAATGTCGCCGGCTCAACGCAGACGAATCAGGTGATTGTGCCGGCGAACCCGGCGAACGGCGCCGTGTTCTTCCGGTTGGTGCGACCTTAACGGTACCGCTTGCTTCTGAAGCGTTTGGCGTCGTTGCAACAGTTCGCCATGCCGTTCCAGCCGCGGCAACCCTGTCCCTTACGCCGTAAGTCCGAGTTGGCTTTCATTAGTTTTGACGACATTACAGCGGAGGAAGTCCGTGATTGAATAATGGAAAGCTGATTCAGGGCGAGCGATGGCAAGGCCGATTGCCCCAATTTGAGGACAGGTGCTTGACGAACTCAAGACCTGATCAAAGCCAACTGGGCATCGTATATGGAGAAAGCCATGTCTGCCGCCCGTCAGAACTCAGGCGGAACAATCAGACCGGACAACTAAATACTTGATATGAAAAGAACACTTCTTGTCTCACTTGGAATGGTGGGATGCCTTATTCAGAGTGCATCGTCCCAATCGCTCTTCACCACGACGAACGATTTCGGTCAGTTCAATAGCGGCGCGGGCACGGTGAACGGCCTTTATTACTCGGACAGCAGCACCGTGAACGGTGCTGGCAACACGGCAAGTCCCGGCGGAGCGGACGTGGTCGGCTCGCTCCAGTTGACTGCATCCGGCGGATGGAACGGTTGGGTTGGCGGCTCGGACTTCTCGGGCCCGAGTTTGGGTCTTTTTACGACCATCGCCCCAGGAAGCACTCGGCCATGGAGCCCCGAATCGGGTTATGGCCCCGGCACCTTTGTGGCCTATTCAGGAACCATCTCGTTCGACCTCTATCGGGGAAATTTTACCGATTGGAGTTGGTTTGGGATCAACCTGAACTATCAAGGGTATTGGGGTCCGTTCTGGGCAGCCACTTCCGCTGATTTCACCGGAGCCGATGGCCGGACTTGGACGCATTTCGAGGTGCCATACTCCATCAACACCACGCCCGCGACGACGTATTTCGGGATGGCACTCGCTGAAAACTCCTCGGGCGCAATCGCAGGCCAGACCTACTACGTTGACAACTTCCAAGTCGTCCCCGTGCCTGAACCAAGCACGTTCGCTCTGCTGGGCTTGGGCGGTTTGAGTGCGTTCATCTTCCGTCGCCGGGCCGGACGTTGAATTGCTTCTAATCTTTTGATCAGCGGGTCGGGTTCGTAACCCGGCCCGTTTTTTTCGCAGGATTTCGTTTGCCGCCGGGGACGCGCAGCCTTGGTAACCATGTCATAAGGCAATCTCTCCGGTAGCGTATCGTGGTAGCGGACGACAGTCTTTCCAGACGTGTTCGGGGTGAATCACTATTTCCATTCTGGAGGACAATGCGCCGGCGCGCGGCATTTTGACCGGGTGGATTCGCGGCGCGTGAGTGTCGCGTTTCCATTTTTTGGTCGGTGTTGTGCGCGTGCCAGCCTTGCGTCAGCAACTGCGCAGTGGCAGATTTCTGCGGTGATTCCACTTCGTCCAAGCTCCAACTTGCGCGTAATCGTACTGCACCTGTTGCTTGGCGCAGTCCTGCTGTGGGGGACGCGATTCTTGGAGACGCAAGCCCAGGCTGGTCCGCCTCATTTCATCATTCGCTCGTGGTACGCGGAGGACGGTTTGCCCCAGAACGCCGTCACCGCCGGCGTGCAGACGCGCGACGGCTATTTGTGGCTCGGGACTTACACCGGACTCGTGCGTTTCGACGGTGTGCGCTTCGTGGTGTTCAACGACAACAACACGCCCGCGCTAAAGAACAACCGCATTACGAGTTTGTTCGAAGCCGCAGACGGCACGTTGTGGATCGGGCACGAAACGGGTGACGTGACGCAATTCAAGGCGGGACGTTTTGAGGCCGTGCCCGTGCGGGCGCAGTGGAACGGGAGGAAGATCTTCAGCATCGGTGCCGATGACTCGGGCGAGATCTGGTTGTTGAACTCCGACGGCCTCCTGGCGCGCTTGCGCGATGGCAAAGTGCTCACGCCGGAGACCGGGGGCGCGGCTGCGGTGGTGGAAATGGCCGCCGACCGGCCCGGCCAACTCTGGGTCGCCCGGGATGGCTTGGTATCCGCCCTACAACGCGGGGAATTGCACGCGCTGCTATTCGATTCGCAAAGCACCAACAGCTACGTGCAAGGCATCTGCTCGGCCAGTGACGGCGGATTGTGGGTCGTGACCGACGGCCGCATTCGCAAGTGGGACGGCACGAAATGGACGGCGGATCGCGGGGCGCCAACTTGGGGGTTTGGGCCCTTAAGTTCGTTTGTCGAATTGAGGAGCGGCTTTCTCGCGGCGGGCACCACGTACCAGGGATTGTTTCTGATTTCGCCCGCAGGCGAAACGCTGCACTTTGGGCGGACGAACGGCCTCTCGCACGACTGGGTGCGCTTCCTGTGCGAAGACCGCGAAGGAAATCTCTGGGCCGGCACGGGCACGGGTTTGAACATGCTGCGCCCGAGCAATGTGATGACCGTCTCACCACCAGACGAGTGGCAGGGGCGTGCAGTATTGTCGGTGACGACGGCGCGTGACGGTGCGCTCTGGGTGGGCACGGAGGGCGCAGGTGTGTATCGCTGGCGGGACGGCGCCTGGTCGCAGTTCACTTATGACAATTCCGGGCTGAAGAATGCCTTCGTGTGGTCTGTCGCAGAGGATGACGCGGGTCGTGTGTGGGCGGGAACGTGGGGCGGCGGCATCTATGTGCGTCGAAGGAATGACTTTGAGGCGGCGCCGCGGCTGGAGAATTTTTCCTTGCCGGCACCGGCGTTGTTGCCAGCGCGGGGTGGCGGCTTGTGGATCGGAACGGGCGCAGGCCTGCTGCGCTACTGGTCCGGCGGCCTGACGAACTTTGGTCGCAACGTGGGGCTGGAATCACCGGACGTTCGGTCGGTGGCGGAAGCGGCGGACGGGACGATGTGGTTCGGCATGTATGGGGGCGGACTGGGCTACTTGAAGGACGGCCAGGCGCGGCAGTTCCGCAAGCGCGACGGGTTGGCGAGCGACTTTGTCCAATGCCTGCATCTGGAAACGAACGGCACGCTGTGGATCGGCACATTCGGAAGCGGTTTGAGCCGTTTGAAAGACGGGAAGTTCGCAAACGTGGGCGTCGAACAAGGCCTGCCGAACAGTGTGATTTGCCACATTGAAGACGACGAACGCGGGAATTTCTGGATGAGCTCCTACGGCGGGATCTTTCGCGTGTCGAAATCCGAACTTGACGACTGCGCGGATGGAAAAATCTCCCTGCTCCGATGCTTGGGCTATGCGCGAGGCGACGGGTTGCCGACACTGGAATGTTCCGGCGGCATGCAGCCAGCGGGATGCCACACGGCGGACGGGCGGCTCTGGTTTCCCACCAGCAAGGGTTTAGTCGTGCTGGATCCGGGCAACGCCACGACCAATCTGCTTCAGCCGCCGGTGGT
>SCTL01000321.1 GCA_004297495.1 Verrucomicrobiota bacterium | reverse complement strand
TGCAGAAAGCGATGAGTCAATTTAACGGAGTGCTCGAAGACTCCACGTACGAAGGCAAAGCAAAGTGAAACGATACGAAGGTTTGTTCATCCTGAACACCGCGGGCAAAGAAGAGAGCATCAAAGATGCGCTCGACAAGATTTCCGCGGACATCGCCGCCGCCGGCGGCAAGATCGAGACGGTGCAGAAGATGGAGCGCAAGAGCTTCGCGCGCGTGGCCGACAAGCGCCACAGCTCGGGCTACTACGCCAACGTCATCTTCACCAGTCCGGAATCCGCCATCGCGCCGTTGCGCACGAAGTTCGGGCTGAACGAGGAAGTCTTCCGCGTCATCTTCACCGACTCGCCCGAACCCAAACCCGCGAAGTAATTCGCTCAACCGGAGGCCCCATGGCCAGCTTCAACAAAGTCATTCTTGCCGGCAACCTGACCCGCGATCCTGAACTCCGCTACACGCCCAAAGGCACGGCGGTCGCGAAGATCGGCCTGGCGGTGAGCCGGACTTGGACGGGCGAAGACGGCCAGAAAAAGGAAGAGGTCAGCTTCATTGACATCGAGGCGTGGGGACGTCAGGGCGAAGTGATCGCCCAGTACATGAAGAAGGGCCGCCCGCTGCTGATCGAAGGCCGCTTGAAACTCGACACTTGGGAAGACAAGAACACCAAGCAAAAAGTCAGCAAACTCAAGGTCGTGCTCGAAAGTTTTTCTTTCATTGATTCCAAACCCAGTGACGCCGGCGGCAGCGCCCCCGCTCCGTCACGTCCGGCCTCCGCGCCGTCCGCGCCCGCCGCCGAACCCGTCGAAGGCGACGCCCCGCACGAAGGCGACGACGTTCCGTTTTGAAGATGGTTTAGCTATCCACTTTCCACCATCAACCATCCAATTTTTATGAAGACTGAAGTCATTCTCACTCACAACATCGTCGGTCTCGGCGGTGAATCCGATCAGGTCAAAGTCGCCGCCGGTTACGCGCGCAATTTTCTGTTCCCGCAACGCCTCGCTATTCCGGTGAGCGCCGGCAACAAGCGCCGCCTCGAAGCGCTCCGCCAGCGCCGCGCCGAGCGCGAAGCCCATGAGTTCAACACCATGAGCGAACTTGCCAAGGGCCTCGGCAAACTCGTCTGCCTCATCAAGGTCAAGGCCGGCGAAGATGGCAAGATGTTCGGCGCGGTGACCGCCGGCATGATCGCCGACGAACTCAAGCATCAGTTCGACGTTTCGCTCGACAAAAAGAAGATTCACCTTGAGCACCCGATCAAGACCCTCGGCGAATACGAAGTGGAACTCCATCTCCACGCCGACGTCAAAGGCACGCTCAAAGTCCGCGTCGAAAGCACCACACCTGCCGTGGTTGACGAAACCGCCGCTCCCGCCGAAGCCAGGACCGAAGCGCCCCGGACGGAAAAGCGCGGTCGTCGTTTCGAGAAGGTCGAAGCCGCTCCCGCCGGCGAAAAGCCCAAGGCCGCCAAAGCCGAAAAAGCTCCCAAGACCGAGAAGAAGCCGAAGGCCGCCAAGGCCGAATAATCAACTCGCGGAAAATCTCCAAGCCACGGCCCGCGCCGTGGCTTTTTGTTTTGCTGGGATTCCCGGAACGCGGGCTTCAGCCCGCTTCAACTCGCTTGTCACGGCGGCCTTGAAGCGGCGTGAACGCCGCGTTCCCTTGACTCTGCGTCTCTCCGCGTCCTCTGCGTCTTTGCGTTGCGTCCGCGCACCCAAGCTTGAGTCCGCCCGCCCGACTACCTAAAGTCCTCGCCACATGAGCAAGCCGTTGAAGGAACAAGTGGCGGAAACTTCCGCGTGGATTCGCAAGCTGCGCGAGGAAATTGCGCGCGTCATCGTCGGGCAGGAACAACTTGTCGAGCGATTGCTCGTCGGCCTGCTCGCCAACGGCCACGTGCTGCTCGAAGGCGTGCCCGGTCTCGCCAAGACCATGTCCGTGCGCACGCTCGCCGCCGCGGTGCAGGCGAGTTTTCATCGCATCCAGTTCACGCCCGACCTCCTGCCCGCCGACATCACCGGCACGCTCATCTACAATCCGCAGGACGGAAAATATCACGCCACGCGCGGCCCGATCTTCGCCAACTTCGTGCTCGCCGACGAAATCAATCGCGCGCCCGCAAAAGTTCAAAGCGCGCTCCTCGAAGCCATGCAGGAACGCCAGGTCACGCTCGGCGGCGAAACGATGAAGCTGCCGTCACCGTTTCTCGTGCTCGCAACGGAAAATCCGATTGATCAGGAAGGCACGTATCCGTTGCCCGAGGCGCAGGTGGATCGCTTCATGTTCAAGGTGATTCTCGATTACCCGTCGCCGGAGGAAGAGCGCCGCATCCTCGACCGCATGGCCTTCACTTCGCCCGAGACCGAGATCAAGCCCGTCGTCTCGCTCGAAGAAATTCTCCAGACGCGAAAGCTCGTGGACCAGATTCACGTGGACGAAAAAATCCGCGATTACATCGTGAAGGTCGTCTTCGCCACGCGCCGGCCGGACGACTACAAACTCGACCTGAAACATTTCATCCAGTTCGGCGCGTCGCCGCGCGCGACGATCTATCTCACCCTCGCCGCCAAAGCCTGGGCGCTATTGCAAGGCCGCGATTACGTAACGCCCGAGGACGTGAAGAGCATCGGCCCGGACGTGCTGCGCCATCGCATCATCGTCACCTACGAAGCCGAGGCGCAGGCGGTGACGACGGATGCGATCATCAAGAAAGTGTTCAATGCCGTGCCGGTGCCGTGAACTCTACAATCTACGAATCGTGCAGATTTTTATCGGACAAAAACTGAATCACAGCGTAGGAGGCGATTTTTGAAAAAGAACACCTTGTTCTCCAAGTTTGGCGGCGAATTGGTCGTCTGGCGATACCACCAACCACTTTGGAGTGAGATAATCCCCGTTTGGCGTATGGACATTAAAATCACTACCCGCTTTGTAAAAGTTAATTTGGCGAAGCAGTTCTCCCAAAGAACGAATTTTG
>SCTL01000320.1 GCA_004297495.1 Verrucomicrobiota bacterium | reverse complement strand
CGTTGCGCTGTTCAATACGCGCGACGCCTCGGCGGATGGCAGCGAGACGGAAGTGGCGATTCCACTGGGCGAACTAAACTTCACGGCGAAGTGTAAAGTCCGGGACTTGTGGTTGCAGAAGGATTTGGGAGAATTCACCGGCAGCTTCGCGGCGAAACTGCCGGCGCACGGCGCGGGACTGTATCGAATTTCAACTGGCGGGAAGTGATTGGAATAAATTTATGAGAGCAACAGGCAAACTTGGTCTGGCGATGGCGCTGTTCATCGGCGTGGGAGCATTGGCGGGGAACTCACCGCGCGAGCGGATTTCATTCAACGACGACTGGCGATTCGCGAAGGGCGATCCCGAGGGCGCGGGGGCTGATCTGAGTTACGCCAAGCTGCGCGCGTGGTTGTTGCCGACGGCGAATTCCTTTCGCTCGAACGCGCCGGTCGCGCGCCCCGAAGGCGATCCGGGCGCGGATGTTTCGTTCACGCAACCAGCGTTCGATGATAAAGGCTGGCGCAAGCTGAACCTGCCGCATGACTTCGGCATCGAAGGTCCGTTCCAACAGGAATTGCCGGGCGAGACGGGCAAGCTGCCGTGGTTCGGTGTGGCGTGGTATCGCAAACATTTCACGCTGCCGGCGGGTGACGCGGGCAAACGGCTCACGCTCGAAGTGGACGGCGCGATGTCGTACGCGAGCGTCTGGCTGAACGGAAAATTGGTCGGCGGCTGGCCGTACGGTTACGCGTCGTGGCAGGTGGATTTGACGCCCTATGCGAACGTCGGCGGCGACAACGTGCTCGCGATCCGGCTGGACAATCCGACCGAATCCTCGCGTTGGTATCCGGGCGGCGGAATTTATCGAAACGTCTGGCTGACCAAGACCGCGCCGGTGCATGTCGGACAGTGGGGCGCGTATGTCACCACGCCGCAAGTCGCGAAGGACGCGGCGAGCGTGCAGTTGAGCGTGGATGTGAAGAACGATTCCGCGAGCGAAGCGGAAGTCAGCGTCGTGACGACGTTGTATGAACTGGACGTGGATTGGCGCAAGACCAGCCGACCCGTGGCGTCGCTCGCGACCGGCGGCGTAAAACTCGGCGCGGGCTCAAATCAAAACGTCACGGCGACGATGAAGATTCCGAATCCCCGGCTCTGGAGCGTCGCGAAACCGAATCGCTACATGGCCGTGACCACGATCGAGCAGGGAAGCAACGTGGTGGATTCCGTGGAAACACCTTTCGGCATCCGCACGATTGAGTTCACGATCACGAACGGTTTTCTGCTCAACGGCGAGCGCGTGCAGTTGCAAGGCGTGTGCGATCACCACGATCTCGGCGCGCTCGGCTCGGCCATCAACACCCGCGCGCTGGAACGGCAGTTGGAAATCCTCCGCGAGTTCGGCGTGAACGCCATCCGCACTTCGCACAACCCGCCCGCGCCCGAGTTGCTCGATTTGTGCGACCGCATGGGTTTCGTGGTGATGGACGAGGCGTTCGATTGCTGGGCGGCGGGCAAGAACCGAAAAGATTACCACCTGCTGTATCCCGACTGGCACGAGGCGGACTTGCGCGCGCTCGTGCGCCGCGACCGGAATCATCCGTGCGTCGTTCTGTGGAGCAGCGGCAACGAAGTTCCCGACCAGGACAAAGCCGCCGGCCCGGCGCTCGCCGAGGAACATCGCGGCATCATTCATTCCGAAGATCCCACGCGCCCCTGCACGGCGGCGGTGAGTTCCACCAAGGCGGGCTACTCCGGTTTTCAAAACCATTTCGACGTGTTCGGCTGGAATTACCGGCCGTTCTTCTACGGCCAGTTCCGCGCGACGAATGCCGCCATTCCCCTGGTCGGCAGCGAGACGGCGTCCACGGTGAGTTCGCGCGGTGAATATTTTTTCCCAGTGCCGCCGGAATTCAAAACCAAAAATGTCCGCAGCGACAAAGGCGCGAGCACCAACGCCAGCCTGTCGGATTTTCAGGTCACTTCGTATGACTGTTTTGTCCCGGCCTGGGCGACGACGCCGGACATGGAGTGGCAGGGTCAGGAGAAGAATCCGTTCGTCGCGGGCGAATTTGTCTGGACCGGTTTTGATTATCTCGGCGAGCCGACGCCCTACAACGCCGACGTGAGTAACCTGCTCAACTATTCCACGCCCGAAGAGAAAGCGAAGGCGAAGGAGGAACTCGACCGGCTCGGCAAAATCCGCGTGCCCTCGCGCAGTTCCTATTTCGGCATCGTGGATTTGGCGGGCTTCAAGAAGGACCGGTTCTACCTTTACCAATCGCATTGGCGTCCGGAATTTCCGATGGCGCACATCCTCCCGCACTGGAACTGGCCGGAGCGCGTCGGCCAGGCCACGCCCGTGTTCGTTTATACCAGCGGCGACGAGGCGGAACTTTTTCTCAACGGCAAATCGCTCGGGCGAAAAAAGAAAGGCGAGTTTGAATACCGCCTCCGCTGGGACGACGTGAAATACAAAGCCGGCAAACTGGAAGTGGTCGCTTACAAGAACGGCAAAAAGTGGGCGACCGACGTGGTGAAGACCACCGGCGCGGCGGCGAAGCTCGCGTTACAGGCGGATCGCGCGACGATTGCGGCAGACCAAAAAGATTTGTCCTTCGTCACGCTGACGGTGACCGACAAGAAAGGTTTGCTCGTGCCGCGCTCGAAAAACCAGATTCATTTCTCCGTCGCCGGCCCGGGCGAAATCGTGGCCACGGACAACGGCGACGCGACGAGTTTTGAATCGTTCCAATCGCCGGACCGCAAAGCTTACAACGGCCTCGCGCTGGTCATCGTCCGCGCCACCGGCCCGGGCAAAATCACTGTGAGCGCGAAGGCCGAGGGTTTGAAAACGGCGGAGACGACGCTTCACGCCAAATAGTGGTGCGCGGCTGTCCCAGCCGCAGCACTTCGGATTGTAACGAGAGCGCGTGAAACCGGGCTGCTAGCGACACGTCGGGCTTGCTGCGGCTGGGACAGCCGCGCGCTGTGGAAAATAATTTACACATGACTCAACCGCGCATCGCCTTCCTCGGCCTCGGCTTGATGGGTTCAGGCATGGCGGGACGGTTGCTCGCCGCCGGATTTCCGCTCGCCGTTTTCAATCGCAACGCGGCAAAAGCCAGACCCCTGGTCGAAGCGGGCGCCAGACTGGCGACTTCTCCGCGCGACGCGGCGAAACACGCCGACGTCGTCATCAGCATGGTCGCGGACGACGTGGCGTCGCGCGCGTTGTGGCTCGGCGAAAACGGCGCGCTTGCGGGCGTGCCGCGCGGCGCGGTGCTCATCGAGTGCAGCACGCTCACGGTGGATTGGGTGAAGGAACTCGCGTCGCTCGCGGCGGCGCGCGGTTGTGAACTGCTTGACGCGCCCGTGACCGGCAGTCGTGCTCCAGCGGCGGCGGGGCAACTCAGTTTCTTTGTCGGCGGAGATATTTCCACACTCGAAAAAGTCCGCGCCGTCTTTGCGCCGATGGCGAAATCATTGACGCACGTCGGCCCGACCGGCAGCGGCGCGCTGGTGAAACTGATCAACAATTTTCTCTGTGGCGTGCAGGTGGCGGCGCTGGCGGATGCCGTGGCGCTCATCGAAAAGGCGGGACTGAACCGCGATCAGGTGTTGCCCATTTTCACCGAGGGCACGCCCGGCAGCACGCTGATGAAACTGCTCGCGCCGCGCATGACCGCGCGCGATTACACGCCGAACTTTTCGCTCAAGCTGCTGACCAAAGACCTGGGCTACGCGTTGCAGGAAGGTGAGAAACACTCCGTCGAACTCGCCACCACGGCGGCGGCGTTGAAAGTTTTCCAGCGAGCCATCGCCGCCGGTTTGGGCGACCAAGACATGTCGGCCGTGGTCGAACTGTTGCGAAAGAAAACAGAATGAAATTCCATCAACACGACGTAGTGGCGTCCCGGCAGAGCGCCGCCAACTTGAAACTGATTTGCGGCGCTCGGCCGGGACACCGCTACGTTGGATGGCTTGCGGCAATGCTGGCTGCTTCCATCAGGCTCGTTCACGCCGACCAAACCAACGCGACCTCCGCACCTGCCGGATTTCCAGTTCACATCCGCGTGGACGCGTCCAAGCCGCTCGGCGAACTGAAACCCATCTGGCGCATGTTCGGCGCGGACGAGCCGAACTACGCCACGATGAAGAATGGCAGGAAACTCATCGGCGAACTCGGCGCGCTGAAGCCCGGCGATGTTTTCTTTCGCGCGCACAATCTGCTTTGCTCCGGTGACGGCACGCCGGCGCTCAAGTGGGGTTCGACCGGCGTGTATCGCGAGGACGCGGACGGCAAGCCGATTTACGATTGGACGATTCTGGATCGCATCTTCGACACGTATCGCGAGAACGGCGTGCGGCCGTACGCGCAGATCGGTTTCATGCCGGAAGCGTTGTCCACGCATCCGCAGCCGTATCAACATCACTGGACGCCGACGGCGAAATACAACGAGATCGTGACGGGCTGGGCGTATCCGCCGAAGGATTACGCGAAGTGGAGCGAACTGGTTTTTCAGTGGGTGAAGCACTGCGTCGAGCGTTACGGGCGCGCGGAAGTGGAGCGCTGGTATTGGGAAGTCTGGAACGAGGCGAACGGCAGTTACTGGAAGGCGAAGCCGGAGGAATTTCACAAGCTGCACGATTACGCGATAGACGGCGTGCGGCGCGCGTTGCCGACCGCGCGCGTGGGTGGACCGGATTCCGCCGGGCCGGGCGGCAAGTGGACGCGCGATTTCATCGAGCACTGTTTGCGCGGAACGAATTACGCCACCGGAAAGACCGGCACGCCGCTCGACTTCGTGGCGTTTCACGCGAAAGGTTCGCCCGTGTTCACGAATGGCCACGTGCGCATGGGCATCGCGAATCAACTGCGCGCAATCAACGACGGTTTCGCCATCGTGGCGTCGTATCCGGAACTGAAACGCGCGCCCATCGTCATCGGCGAGTG
>SCTL01000030.1 GCA_004297495.1 Verrucomicrobiota bacterium | reverse complement strand
GAGCAAGCAACTCCAGCCCGTCTATGACAAGCCGATGGTCTATTATCCGCTCACGACGCTGATCGAGAGCGGCATCCGCGACATCTGCCTCATCTCCACGCCGCACGATCTGCCGCGCTTCAAGCAACTGCTCGGCGACGGCTCGCGTTTTGGCGTGAAGTTCGATTATCGCGAGCAGGCCAAGCCCGAAGGCATCGCGCAGGCGTTTCTCATCGCGGAAGATTTCATCGGCCCGGACTGCGTGACGCTGATTCTGGGCGACAACATTTTTTACGGCGGCGAATCGTTTCAACGCGCGTTCACGGAATTCAAATCCGGCGCGACGATCTTCGGCTATCACGTCAACGATCCCGAACGTTACGGCGTGGTGGAATTTGACGCCAGCGGCAAGGCGGTTTCCATCGAGGAAAAACCGAAGCAGCCGAAAAGCAATTACGCCGTGCCGGGACTTTATCTTTACGACAACAACATCGTTTCCATCACCAAAAACCTGAAGCCCTCGGCGCGCGGCGAATTGGAAATCACGGCGGTCAACGTCGAGTATTTGCGGCGCGGCGCGTTGCGCGTGCAACGGCTGGCGCGCGGTTTCGCCTGGCTCGATGCCGGAACGAGTAGCAGCCTGCACGAAGCGAGCGCCTACGTGCAGACCATCGAGAAGCGCGCGGGCATCAAGATCGGCTGTCCCGAGGAAGCCGCATTTCGCAGCGGCCTGCTGGGACTTGCTGATTTGGCAAAGCTGATCGAGACCATGCCCAAATGTGAATATCGCGACTACTTGGCCGGTGTCGTGGCCGAGGCCAAGCGTTTGAAGGAGCGCGCATGATCCTGTTGCTGGGTGCGAGTGGCTATGTCGGCGAGGCGTTCGCGCGCGAATTGACGCGACGCGGAAAAAAGTTTCATCCAGCTTCGCGGCGGGAACTGGACTACGCCAAGTTTGAAACGTTGCTGAACTTCTTGCGCGAGCAGAAACCGGAGTTCGTCATCAACTCCGCCGGCTACACCGGCAAACCCAACGTGGACTCCTGCGAACTTCACAAAGCCGACACGCTCGCGGGCAACACGCTGTTGCCGCTGACAGTGGCACAAGCGTGCGCGGCCGCGGGCGTGCCGTGGGGACATGTTTCTTCGGGCTGTATTTACGCGGGTGCAAAAGTGAGTCAGGGCGGCAAGGTTCACGTGGAGAAAGATTTTACGAAACCCGAGTTGCGCGCACTGGTGGAAAAGAGCCCGGCGTTAGTTCTGGGATTCAAAGAAGAGGACGAACCGAACTTCACCTTCCGCGATGGCCCGTGCAGTTTTTACAGCGGCACGAAGGCGCTGGCGGAGGAAGCCATCGCGGGCGTCGGCCAGAGCTACATCTGGCGGCTGCGGATTCCTTTCGATGAGTTCGACAACGCGCGGAATTATCTGAGCAAGGTGCAACGTTACGCGAAGGTTTATGACAACGTGAACTCCATCTCGCATCGCGCCGATTTCGTGAGCGCGTGCCTGGACCTGTGGGAGCTCCGCGCGCCTTTCGGCAAATACAATGTCACCAACCCCGGCTTCGTGACCACGCTGCACGTTGTTGAGCTAATTGAGAAGCATCTCAAGCCGGCGAAGCGGTTTGAATTCTGGTCGAGCGATGAGGAGTTCTACAAAGTCGCCGCCAAGACGCCGCGCTCGAATTGCGTCATGGACTCCACGAAGCTGCTGGCGGCCGGTGTGCAAATCCGCCCGGTCGAGGCAGCGTTGGAAGATTCGTTAAAGCGTTGGAAACCCGAATGAAACTCTCAACTCTCAACTCTCAGCCATGAACTTGTTGATCACTGGCGGCGCGGGCTTCATCGGATCGAATCTGATTCATCACGTCATCGGGCAATCGGGTGTGGCGAAGCTCGTCAATCTGGATTGCCTCACCTATGCCGGGCATCTGGCGAATCTGGAAACTGTTTCCACGCATCCGAAGTATGTCTTCGAGCAAGTGGACTTGCGCGACAAGTCGGAAACTTGCCGCGTGGTCGAGCAACATCAGATCACGCATGTGATGCACCTCGCCGCCGAGTCGCACGTGGATCGCTCGATCACTGGCCCGGGCGATTTCATCCACACCAACGTCGTTGGCACGTTCAATCTGCTCGAAGCCTGCCGTGCTTTCTGGTCGCGCAACACCCATCCCGCAACGCGCTTTCATCACGTCTCCACCGATGAAGTCTATGGTTCGCTGGGTGCCACGGGTTTGTTCACCGAGGCGACGCCCTACGCGCCGAACTCGCCTTACTCCGCCAGCAAAGCTTCCAGCGACATGCTCGTGCGCGCGTATCATCACACTTACGGGCTGAACACCGTCATCACGAATTGCTCGAACAACTACGGCCCGTTTCAATTTCCCGAGAAGCTGATTCCCGTTGTGATTCAAAGCGTGCTCGCGCGCAAACCGATTCCGGTTTACGGCGACGGCCTGAATGTGCGTGACTGGCTTTACGTGCGCGACCATGCGGAGGCGCTTTGGTGCGTGCTCACGCGCGGGAAAGATGGAGAGACTTACAACATCGGCGGACACAACGAATGGGCGAACATCAACATCGTCCAGTTGATCTGCGACACGGTGGATGAATTCGCGCCCCAGCTTGGCGGCAGTTCGCGCAAACTCATCACGTTCGTGAAAGACCGTCCCGGCCACGACCGGCGCTACGCGATTGACGCCGGCAAGATCGAGCGCGAGCTTGGCTGGACGCCGGCGCACAAGTTCGAGGACGGCATCCGTGAAACCATCCGCTGGTATCTGGACAACCAGGCGTGGGTCAAGACCGTCTCGCAAAAACACTGACTTTACGACTCGGCCAATCGAGGCGAGAATCCAACGATGTCCCGCAGGCTGAAGTTGCTTTTGTTCACGCCGATTCTGGTGACGATTTCCTGTGTCCAGTTGTTCGCCGGCGGCAGCGGACTGAACGTCGCCGTCGTCGTCAACCAAACCAGCACCAACTCGCTGCAACTCGCCAACTACTTTTGCGAGAAACGTGGCGTCCCACCGCAGAACGTCATCCGCATTTCCTGGAGCGGCGGAAATGTGGATTGGAACTTGAGCGAGTTCACCACGAACCTCTTGAATCCCGTGCAAGCCGCGCTGAACGCGCGGGCGCTCACGAACCAGATTGATTTTCTCGTTTTGAGCATGGACATCCCGTATCGCATCCTCAAGACGACGGGCAGCGTGCCCAACAACTTCAACAGCACCACGGCCAACCTTTACTACGGGTTCAAGGACAATCTGGCTGATCCCTTCAACTTCTGTTCGCTGGCGAACGGTTCAACGGCCGCGTATGCCGGAGCGGAGGATGTGTTTCGCAATCTCAACCCGGGAACTTTCAAGACGAACCATCTGGCCGTCATGCTCACGGCGGAAACTTTGAATCAGGCCAGGCGAATGGTGGATCAAGGCGTGGCGAGCGATGGAACTTTTCCCACGCAGACGGCGTTGCTGGCCCACACGACCGACTATGGCCGCAATGTGCGTTATCTCGAGTTCGATGACGCCATCTTCAACACGCGACTGCGCTCGGTCTTCGACCTGCAACGCACGAATCTCAATTGCGCCAACTGGTGCGCCGTCGTGCAAACGAATCTCCTCGGTTACCTCACCGGCCAGCAGAATTTCACGGCCAACACCAACACCTTCATCCCCGGCGCGATGGCGGACAATCTAACCTCGTTTGGCGGAGAGATTTTTGTGCCGGCCAACGATCAGACCACGTTGATGACGTTTGTCCAGGCTGGCGCGTCGGGCTGCTTCGGCACGGTGATCGAGCCGTGCAACTATCTCCAAAAGTTTCCGTCGGCACAGAATTATTTCTACCAGGCTCGCGGATTCTCCATCGGCGAATGTTACTACCAAAGCGTCACCAATCCGTATCAAGGCCTGATCGTGGCCGAGCCGTTGGCCGCGCCATTCGCCCGGCCGGCGACCGGAAGTTGGAGCACCCCCGCGAATGCGTTGCTGAGCGGCACGACGAATCTTTCGTTCACGTTCCTCGCGCCCGACGCACAGCGGCCGATCCAGCAAGTGGATTTGTTCATGGACGGACTGCTGGCGCAAACCATCACCAACATTCCGCCACGAACGAACAACGTGCTGTATGTCACCATCAACGGCGTGACGACGAATTACACCGTGCCTGGAAATCTGACGATCAAAGCGGTGGTATCGAACCTCACCGCGCGATTGAACGCCAGCGCCTATGCTTCGCTGACAAAGACGGTCGCTTCCGCGCGCGGTGATCGCATCGAGTTGCAGTTCACGAACCGGGCAGTGGTGGGTGCGAGTGTTCCGGTAGCGGTCAGCAATCACATCGGCACGGCTAGCGTGCTCACGACGTTCCTCTGCGCGAGCCGGACGAACTTTCTGGCTACGGTGGCTTCTGGCTGGAGGAATTTCACCGTGACGAACATGCCGACCGCCGGCTCGTCGTTGCAACTCGTTGTCACGCGGACAAATGGTTTGCTAACGACCATCTCCGTGACCAATCCACCGGGCAACACGAACACCGCTGTGCTGGTCCAGGCGATGATGGATTCGGTCAACACAAATGCAGATTTGGTCGGCTCAGACGGAGTGGTCGCCGAAGACATGTCGCCATATTATTTCTACAACTCCATCACCATGACGGTTTTCAATCCGGGCGCCGATTTCAACCTGCGTGCCCGCTCACCTGGTTGGGCGGAGTCACAAATCCAAGCCCTACTCACCGGTACGGCTCCACTCGTGGTCACTCCCGTCGGTTCCCAAGCACTCGAGGAGAACTTGAACGATCTTCACCCGCGCAATCATCTCTACCTCGCGGCGGGCGTCACGAATCTGCCCGTGATGTTTCCCTTCAACACAACCACCAACGCCGACGGTTATCACGAGCTCACGGCTGTCGCCTACGAAGGCAGCCACGTGCGCACGCAGGCGCGCGCCACGCTGCCGGTGCGAATTCAAAACACGCCGCTCTCGGCCACGTTCACGTTGCTCTACGGCGGAACAAATACCGACCTGACCGCCACGCTTCAGTTCCAAGTCGCGGCGAATACGAACGACGCCAGCATGAATCGCATCGAGCTGTTCAGCACGGGCGGACAGTGGGGCGTAGTTTCCAATTTCGCCACGGTAAATTTTTCTCTGGCGGCCACGAATCTGCAAATCGGCCTGCACCCGTTCTACGCGCTCGTGACCCGGAATGACGGCAAACAATACCGCACCGAAACGAAATGGATTCGGATCGTGGGAGACGAGCCAGCGTTCTCGCTCAAGGTGCTCAACGCGACGCCGGCGTTTTCCTGGCCCGCGACGGCTGGCCGGCGCTACGAAATCTTGAGCGCAACCACTGTGACTGGCGGATTCACATTGCGTGACGCGGTCACGCCCAGCAATTCGCCGGCGCTATGGTCGGAAACGAACAATAATTCGAACCAAAGGTTTTACCGGGTGAAAGCGATTCAATAAACCGGCCCGGCCCGTCGTCAAATAACTTGCAACAAAACGGCAACCTGCGATGTCTATATCCGCGATGCGTAACGCTAAGAGAATCCTCCACCTGAGTTTGGCCGCTTTATTACTGGCGGTTTCAACGCTCTCGCTCGCCGCGTCCACCACCAACTCGCTGGCGTGGAAGAACGACCGGGTCAGCGCCGACGTGCGGGATGAGGAACTAATCAGCCTGCTCGAAAAAATCGCGCGTCAAACCGGCTGGCAGGTGTTTGTCGAGCCGGGCGCGGATCACAAGGCCTCCGCCAAGTTCAAGGATTATTCCTCCGGCGACGCTTTGCGAGCGTTGCTGGGCGATCTGAATTTTTCCCTCGTTCCTCAGACCAACTCCAGCCAGTGCCTCTTCGTGTTTCACACCTCGATGGCCAATGCGACCCAGCGCATCGCGGCCAAGCGCGGCAAACCCGGCGCCCCGCGTCACGTCGGCAACCAACTGATCGTGCGCTTCAAGTCCGGCGCGGAGGCCGAGAAATGGGCGCAGCTCGTCGGCGCAAAAATCATCGGTCGCATCACCAATCTCAACGCCTATTTGCTGGAGTTTCCCGACGAAGATGCGATGGAGAACGCGCGCGACCAACTGACCGGCAACGCAAATGTCGCGGACGTGGATTACAACTACTTCGTGGACCCGCCGGAGGATGTCAAAGGCCTGCAAGGTTCAGACGCTGCGCCGATCAAGCTGCAATTGAAAACGCCCACGGATTCTGGCCGCATCGTCGTTGGCCTGGTGGACACTGCCGTGCAGTCGCTCGGGCCGGACCTCGATAAGTTTTTGCTCAAGCAAATTTCCATCACGGGCAATTCAGTTGTGGATCCGAGCCAGCCGTCGCATGGAACTTCCATGGCGGAAACAATTCTGCGCAGTCTCGAAGCCGCGACGCACGGCAGCACG
>SCTL01000319.1 GCA_004297495.1 Verrucomicrobiota bacterium | reverse complement strand
GGCGACACGCTGTATGGAGTGACCGAGAGTGGCGGCGGCTCGGGCTTTGGCACCGTGTTCGCCGTCCGCACCAATGGCACGGGTTTTACCAACCTGCATAGTTTCGCGGGGGCCAGCGATGGGATTGGTCCCGTGGCCGGATTGATTATCGTGGGCACCACCCTATACGGAACGGCCCAGAACGGCGGCAGTGGGAGCGAAGGGACTGTCTTCGCGATAAACACCGATGGCACTGGTTTTATCAACCTGCATAATTTCACCGGCTCACCGGGCGACGGAATCAACCCGCGCGGCGGATTGGTTCTTGTGGGTTCCACCTTGTATGGGACGGCTTCGGGTGGCGGCACTGCGGGGCAGGGCACCATTTTCAAACTCAGCCTCACCGGCACGGATTACGCAACCCGGTACCACTTCACGGGCGGCAGCGATGGATCTTCGCCACGGCCGACATTGATTGTATCGGGCAACACCTTGTATGGGACGGCGAATGGCGGCGGCAGTTTTGGCGGTGGCGCGGTGTTCGCCATCCAAACCGACGGCACGGGTTTTACGAACCTGCACAGTTTCACGTTTGACTCCGGTAGTCCTTCTTTTACCAACAGTGATGGCGAGTTTCCGATTGGCGAATTGATTTTGTCCGGCAGCACCCTGTATGGGACGGCGTTTTCTGCCGGCGGTTTGGCCAATGGCACGATCTTCCAGCTCAGCACCAACGGCACGGGCTTTACGACTCTGCATAGTTTCACCGGCGGCGGTGGCGGCGGCAGACCGTCTGCCGGATTGATTCTATCGGGCAACACCCTCTATGGGACGACGCGACTCGGTGGCATTGGGGGCGGTGGCACGGTGTTCAGTTTTTCGTTGGGTTCAGTCAGCGCGCCGCGACTGACCATCACGCGTTCCGGAGCGGATGTCCTTCTGACGTGGCCGACGAGCTTCACCGGGTTCACGCTGGAGGCCAACACGAACCTCAGTACTACCAACTGGTCCGTCGTGATCCCCTCGCCCGCCACCATCGGCACGTACAACGTCGTGACCAACAGCATCGTCGGATTGGAGAAATTCTACCGGTTGCGCGCGCCTTGAGCGCAGCCGCGAAATACGTCCGCCATGCTCCAAGTCCCGCCGTCGCCGCCAATCTTGAGAAGCTTAACCTCGCCGGCCACAGAGCGCGCAGTCTTACGTTCACAACCAGCGGCTACACTGTAAGCGACAATGTGCCAACGATCTCGGGCACAAACGTGTTCACGTTACCGGCCTTATTCTTTCGTCTCAGCAAATGAAGTCGGGCCGGTCCGCGTCGCACCGCGGATGCCTCCGAAAAAGTTTATACAAATCCGCCGGCTTTGGTGTCTATGGGTTGAATGGCAGGCGAAAGTCATGCGCCGGACTGGTGCGAAAGGCTGTATCGGGCGAAGGCCGCGGAGTTGATTCTCTACGGTCGCGCGCTCGGGCTGTCGCACGGCGAGTCGGAGGACGTCGTGCAGGAAACTTTCGTCGCGCTCATGCGGCTGGAGGAAGTTCCGGAAAACCCCACGCACTACGCCGTGCGCGCGTTTCGCAATCGCGCGCTGAACTATCGCCGCTCGCTCTGGCGGCGGCTGACCCGCGAGTTTGAATCCGTCCGCTGGTTTGAGCGCACGCCATCAGAAACGCCCGTCGAGCGCGCGGCGATGCGTTGCCTCGCCGAACTACCGACGATGCAACGCGAAGTCATTGTGCTGAAGTTCTGGCATGAGCTGACTTTCGAGGAGATCGGCGCGCTGCTGGAAATTTCACCGAACACAGCAGCCGGACGTTATCGCTACGGTTTGGAAAAACTCCGCGTCTGCCTGAGAGGAGAAGATTATGAACGAGATGAACGAATTGGAGAAACATTTCCAGTCCTGGAAACTCCGTAAGCCCTCGGTCCGCACTCAACGGCGGCTCTTCGGCAAGCCCGTCGAGGCGCAGCGCCGGACGCACACGCTGCCGTGGCTCGCGCCGGCGATGGCGTGCGGCATGATGGCGATGTTGTGGCTGAACCCGCGCAACAGTGGCGGCCTGGTGGCCGAAACGGGCAGCGCGCGGTTGCTGGCGGAATCGAGCCTGAGCAACCAGAGCTACGCCGCGTTTTTGCCGGGCAGTTTTACCGTGGGACAGAACCACTGGGATACTTTTGGATGGACAAATGCCGGCGACTTCCGCTCTAGTGATGGGCCTTTTTTCAGGCTGAAAGCAACGGATTGAATTACATGGATACGAGTAAATCGGCGAACGAAAAAAAATCGGCGGTCCAAGGGACGACCGCCGGCAAACCCGCCCCTGCTCCCACCACGCCCGTAAAACCACCGCCGTTGTTCCGGTTGATTGACTGGGCCACGTTGCTGGTGACCACGGCAATCATCTTTGGCGGATACCTCTACACGCTTGCGCCCGATCTCACGCTCGAAGATTCCGGCGAACTCGCGGTCGGCTCGATGTATGCGGGCATTCCACATCCGCCGGGCTATCCGGTGTGGACGATTTACACGTGGGCTTGGACGAAATTACTTCCGATCAACAACATCGCCTGGCGCGTGTCCGTGGGCGAAGCCTTCGCCGGCGCGCTCGCGTGCGGTCTCCTGGCGTTTCTCGTGTCGCGCGGCAGCTCAATGATGATGGAAGGCATCGGCGAGTTCAAAACCATCCCGCGCCGCTGGGAAAACGCGATCTGTGTGGTGGCCGGCTTCGTCTCGGGAATGTTGCTCGGGTTCAACGGCTACATGTGGAGCCAATCCATCATCGTGGAGGTTTATTCGTTCGGCGTGCTGTCGTTGATGGGCGTGCTGTTGTGTTTGCTGCGCTGGATTTACGCGCCGCACCAGCGACGTTACCTCTACTGGGGCTTTTTCCTGTTCGGCATCTGCTTCACGAACCACCAGACGCTGATTTGCGCGGCGATGGGTTTGGAAATCGCCATCGCGGCGGCGGACTACAAGATGGGGCGCAGTCTGTGGCTCTGGAACACGGTGGCATTCATCTGCGGTTTTGTGCTGAAAACGCAGGGCCTGCTTTTCGCCAACACCAATCCGATGATCTTCTGGATCTTCGTGCTCGTCGGACTGGGCTCGGGCGCGGCCTACTTCTGGTTCTGCAACCTGACTCGCGCCAAGTCGGATGAATTGACCCGCGACGCGCTGCTGGCCGGCGGTTTCATCATCGCCGCGTTCCTGCACAATGTCCTCGGAGCACTTGTGTGCGTCGGCGCCTTCGTGGGGGCGATTTATATGACGCGGAAGAGCAAACTTTCCTGGGAATGGCTGGTGGTCTTCGCCTGCGGTATCACCTGGATGATCGGCGTCTCGTTCTATCTCTACATGGCGCTGGCCGGCATGAGTTGTCCGCCGATGCAATGGGGCTATCCGCGCACGCCCGAAGGTTTCGTCCACGCGTTCACGCGCGGCCAATACGAGAAGACGAATCCGGGAGATTTCTTCGCCGACCCGCTGCGCACGGTCGGTCAGTTGGAAATGATGTTCGAAGGCGTGATCGAGGAATTTAACTGGGTCTATACGTTGATCGCGGTGGTGCCGTTCCTTTTCTTTCTGCGGATGCAGAAACGGGAACGCGCGTGGGTCATCGGCATCACGGCGATTTATTTGTGCCTCGGCGTCCTGCTGCTCGTCCTGATCAATCCTCCGTTTGACCGGCAGGCGCGCCAGTTGATCCGCGTCTTCTTCACCGCGTCGCACGTCATGATCGCCATGGGTGTGGGCTACGGGCTGACGCTCATTTCCGCCACCTTGGCGACGAGTTTCCAGACGATGCGGCTGCCGATGCTTTTCGCGGGCGCCGTGGCGGCGGATATCGCGCTCTTCTCGCTGGGCGTGGATACGCACACGTTCCTCGGGCCGCCGGCGGAAGCCGGCAGCGGCGCGTTGCCACCGGTGTTGCGGGTGGTTTTTGCCGCGCTCATTTGCTTTGCGGCGGGCATGTTCGTGCTCCGACTTCGGAACGAGGACAAAACCAACCAGCGTCCCCACGAAAAACTGGCGCTGGCGATTCTGGTCACGATTTTCAGCGTCTGCCTGATCGTCTGCCTCCAGGCGTTCTTTGCAAACTTCAGCGGCATCGAAATCTCCACGCTGACGGGCGTGGCGAAAATTCTTTGCTGGGCGGCCGCGGGCACGTGTTTCTACTTTGCCGGCCCGCAGCAGAAGGGCGCGGGCTGGTCCAGCGTGTTCATTGCCGGCATTGCCATGTGCGTGCTCTCGCTGGGCCTGACACTTTATGGTCTGGCAGGCGAACAAGCCGGCCCGTCGGGGCTGGGTGACTTCTTCCGCGATTTCGCACGCGCGTTCAACCGCGATCAATACGCCCTGCCCGTTTATGCCGGGATGTTGGTCCTCGGCATCACCGTCGTGTTCATCGTGGCCGGGCTGATCTACCGCAAGCGCGCGCCGCTGGCCATCGCGCTCTGCCTGTTCGCCATCATGCCGCTGGATTCCGTTCTCTCACACTGGTTCGACAACGAACAACGAGGGCATCTCTTCGGTTACTGGTTCGGCCACGACATGTTCACGCCGCCATTCAAGGACAAGGACGGCAAGCCGCTTTATCCCGAGATGACGCGTGATGCGATCCTCTACGGCGGCACCGACCCCGGGCGCTTCTGCCCGACCTACATGATTTTCGACGAGAGTTTCATTCCGCCGGAATGCAAGCCGCGCGATCCGAAATTCGACCGGCGCGACGTTTACATCATCACGCAGAACGCGCTCGCCGACGGGACGTACCTGAATTACATCCGCTCGCACTACAATCGGAGCAAGCAGATTGACGGGCCGTTCTTCCAGGAATGGCTGCGTTCAGAGAAAGAGCGCTCACTGAATTACCAGACTAATTTCCTCGCCAAACTCGCCGGGAAGTTGCTGGACAAACCGTTCACCGAACTCGGCGCGCGGATCGAAGCGGACCGGCGCAAGCGCGGCGTTTATCCGCCCAAGGAAATGTACATCGCCACGCCGGACGATTCGCAGAAGTGTTTCAGCGATTATCTTCAGGACGCCCAACGCCGGCTTCAGATCAATCAACTCAAGCCCGGCGAGGACGTCCACGTCGAGGGCGGGCGCGTCCAGGTTTCCGGCCAGGTCGCGGTGATGGCCATCAACGGACTCATCACCAAGGTCATGTTCGATCACAACCCGACGAACGAATTCTTCGTCGAGGAAAGTTTTCCGCTCGACTGGATGTATCCGCACCTCACGCCCTTTGGCATCATCATGAAGATCAACCGCCAGCCCCTGTCCTCGCTGCCGGAGGACGTGCTGGATCACGATCATCAGTTCTGGTCGCAATACTCAGACCGGCTCATCGGCAACTGGATCACCTACGACACGCCGGTGAAGGACATCGTGGACTTCGCAGAAAAAGTTTATCTGCGCCACGACTTCAGCGGCTTCACGGGCGACCTGAAATTCGTCCGCGACGACCAGGGCCAGAAAGCCTTTTCCAAACTGCGCAGTTCGATTGGCGGCATTTACGCGTGGCGACTGAGTCCGCAATGCCCGCCGGAATATCGCCCGAAATCCATGGCGGAATACTCCCGTCTGCTCAAGGAAACCGAGTTCACCTTCCGTCAGGCTTTTGCGTTTTGTCCCTACAGCCCGGAGGCCGTCTTCCGCTACGTGAACCTGCTGCTCCAACTCAACCGCGTGGAAGACGCGCTCTTGATCGCCAAGACCTGCCAGAAACTCGATCCCTACAACGGCCAGGTCGCCGGTCTCGTGAACAACCTCAAGGAATTCATCAAGCGCGCCCCGGAGGCCGAACGTTCCCGGCAGACTTTTCAGAAAACCGAGGATGATTTCCGCGCCAACCCCACGAACTTCGCCGCCGGGCTGGGCCTCGCGAACACCTACGTGCAGATGCAGCAGAACGAGCGCGCCTTCGCCGTTCTCGATTCGATGTTGAAGAATCCCAAGGTGGATTCCCGCACGGTTTCCGAGATCGCGAACGCCTACGCGACGCTCCAGAATTTCCCCAAGCTGGAGGAATCTTTGCTCAAGCTGACGCAACTCATTCCCGATGTGCCGGAGGCGTGGTACGACTACGCCGCCATCGAGGCGTTGCTCGGCAAAAACACCGAAGCCCTCAAAAGCCTGACGCGCGCCATCGAATCCGGCAAAGCACGCCGGGCGACGAACTCGGCCGCCCGCGACATGGTGTCCGAAGCCCGCAAAGACCCGCGGTTCGCCGCGCTTCAGTCCCAGCCGGATTACCAAGCCTTGCTCGGCGGGAAATGAGGGAGACGGGCCGGAACATTCAACATTCAACATTCAACATCGAACTCTGAGGAATGGAGGACGCCGCCGTGCCTTCGGTGTTGGGAGTTGAATGTTGAATGTTGAATGTTTCCACAATCTGAGCCGCCGCCGCGCCAGTCTTGCCAAACCGGGCATTTTCAGTTCTCCTTTCCCGCGACCGATATGCGCAAGCTGATTTG
>SCTL01000318.1 GCA_004297495.1 Verrucomicrobiota bacterium | reverse complement strand
TCTACCGACGGCAGGTGAGCAAGATGACCACAACTGACAATTCATGGGTGCTCATCACGGGCGCATCGAGCGGCTTCGGCGAGGAGTTCGCCCGCCAATATGCCGAGCAAGGCCATTCGCTCGTTCTGGTCGCGCGCCGGCTGGACCGGCTGCAAAAACTCGCCGAGGCGCTACGTCAGCAGTTCGGCATCGAGGTCGTCGTGGAGCAGGTGGATCTTTCAGATGTTGCGGCAATCATCCAACTGCAGCAGCGACTTCGCGAGCGGGACATCGCGATTGACATCCTGATCAACAACGCCGGGCACGGACTGCAAGGTCCATTCTTGGATAGCCAACTGGATGCGGCGCTGGCGATGGTGCAATTGGACGTCGCGAGCCTGACAGCGGTCACGCACGTTTTCGCGCAGGATATGCGGAAACAGCGTCGCGGGAAAATTCTGCTCGTGGCCAGCATGCTCGCCTATCAAGGCGTGGAGAACTTTGCCGTTTATTCCGCCGCCAAAGCTTACGTGTTGCGCCTCGGTGAAGCCCTGCATCGCGAACTAAAGCGCGACGGCATCACCGTAACGGCGCTATGTCCGGGCATGTCGGACACAGGATTCGCCAAAGCCGCGCGGCAGAAAATCACGCCCATGCTGAAGCTGTTGATGATGAAACCCGCTCCCGTGGTGCGCGCTGGAATTCGCGCTTTGCAGGCCGGGCGCAGGAGCGTCGTGCCTGGTTTGGCCAATAAATACATGGTGATTTTTATCTGGGCGACGCCGCGCTGGCTGCATCAGGCCATTTTCTCTCATGCGATGAAGGGTTGAACACCACCACATTCATTTGATATGCGCGCTCCATCAAAAAACAAAATCATATCGGTCATTCATCTGTTTGCAGGAGGACTGACGCTAGCCTTGATGGCAGGCGGTTGCTCCAAGTCGGTCGCGAACGATCCACGTTTGCAACCGCCGAAGGCCGAAGTCTTCAAGGCAGAAGCAGCCGGTTCGATCAGCAGAACCTTTACCGGAATCGTGGAAGCTCGCGTGCAAAGCGACTTGGGCTTTCGGGTCGCGGGAAAAATTCTGGAGCGAGCCGTCAACATGGGCCAGCGCGTTCAGAAAGGTCAGGTCCTCATGCGGCTTGATCCCGTGGACCTCGAACTCGCGTTCGCCGCGCAAAAAGCAAACGTCGAGGCGGCTCGGGCCAAATACATCCAAGCCAAGGCGGATGAAGCGCGCTACGCGGCGCTGGTTGCATCAGGTGCAGTATCGCATCAGGAATACGATCAGGCCCGCGCGGCATTCGACAGCGCGAAGGCGCAGTTGGACGCGGCGGAGGCTCAGGCAAAAGTCAGTAACAACTCCAGCGAATATGCCGTGCTGTTGGCGGATGCCGATGGGGTGGTTGTGCGAACGTTAAGTGAACCAGGTCAGGTCGTGGCGGCGGGGCAAACCGTGATCCAGTTGGCGCACGATGGTCCGCGGGAAGCTTTGATCAATCTGCCGGAAGGAGTGCGGCCTGGTTTGGGAACGTCGGCTTCAGCCCGACTGTATGGGCGGGATCAACTGTATCAAGCGCGGCTGCGCGAACTCTCTGACGCAGCAGACCCAGCCAGTCGAACGTTTGCAGCGCGTTATGTGCTCGAAGGCGAAGCCGCTTCAGCGCCGTTGGGTTCGACTGTGACCATTGAACTGCTCACCAAACAATCCCTTGGTGGTCAAAGCGTCCAGTTTCCAGTCGGAGCGATCTGTGATCGCGGCAGCGGACCGGGCGTTTGGATTGTGGACGAGAAATCGGAAGTAAAGTTTCGCTCAGTTGCGATTGCTTCGATTGGAAATGAGAAAGTGATCGTGTCGCGCGGAGTGGAAGTTGGAGAAAACGTCGTGGCGCTTGGAGCGCATCTCCTACACGAGGGACAAGTCGTTAACGCGGCAAACGTGGAGAAGAAAGGGGAGAAGCCGTCCTATGCGAAGTTTTAATCCGTCAATCCGAATTCTTCGGAGCGCGGCTGTGTGCGAAGCACCAGCCGCAGCGCGTGGATGGCGATCAAGCCTCCCGAAATTTCAAACTACTGCGGCTGGTCGGGACGACACAGCCGCGCTCCAATCGAAATGAGAATTGGTGTTTTTAATCTCTCTGCCCTGGCGGTGCGGGAACGCGCGATCACGCTGTTCTTCATCTGCGCTTCGGCATTGGCGGGCATCTATGCCTATTTTCATTTGGGCCGGGCGGAAGACCCGTCCTTCACCATCAAAGTGCTTACCGTCACAGCAGTGTGGCCCGGAGCAACCGCGCCGGAAATGCAGGACCTCGTGGCCGAGCCGCTGGAGAAACGACTTCAGGAGTTGCGCTGGTATGATCGAGTGGAAACCATCACGCGACCGGGACTGGCGCTGATGACGCTGCAGCTCCTTGACAAAACTCCGCCCAAAGAAGTTGCCGAACAGTTCTATCAGGCGCGAAAGAAACTTGGAGACGAAGCGCGCAAATTGCCGCAAGGCGCGATTGGGCCTTTCGTGAACGACGAATACTCGGACGTCTCGTTCGCGCTCTATTCGGTCGAAGCTCCCGGGATGCCGCTCCGCAAACTCACCCGCGTTGCCGAAGAACTCCGGCAAAGATTCCTGCACGTGCCGGGGGTCAAGAAGGTGGATATCGTGGGCGAACAGCAGGAGAGAATCTTTGTCGAGTTTTCCTATCCACGGCTGACAACGCTGGGCATCTCGCCAGCCGACATCTTTGCCGCGCTCGCGCGACAGAATGCAGTAACGCCCGCCGGGTCAATTGATACCGATGGTGCGCAGGTGTTCGTCCGCCTCGACGGCGCTTACACCGACCTTGATAAAATCCGCGACACGCCAATCGTGGCTGGCAAGCAAAGCTTCAAGCTGTCGGACATCGCGGAGGTCACGCGCGGCTACGAAGACCCGGCGACGTTCGTCATTCGACACAATGGCGAGCCGTCCCTGTTGCTGAGTGTCGTGATGAAGGAGGGTTGGAACGGATTGGATTTAGGCAATGCCCTGCGCGCCGAAAGCGACAAGATTTCCTCCAACCTGCCGCTGGGAGTCGGCCTGAAAAAAATCACCGATCAAGCCGTCAACATCAGCTCGGCGGTGAACGAATTCATGATCAAGTTCGCGATGGCGGTCGGTGTGGTGATGCTGGTCAGTTTGTTGAGCCTGGGGTGGAGAGTTGGAATCGTTGTCGTCGCGGCGATCCCGCTGACCTTGGGCGCGGTGTTTGTGGTCATGATGGTGACAGATCGCGTTTTTGATCGCATCACCTTGGGCGCGCTCATCATCTCGCTGGGCCTTCTGGTGGACGATGCCATCATCGCCATCGAATCCATGGTGGTGAAGATGGAGGAAGGAATGGATCGCATTCAGGCTGCCGCTTATGCCTGGAGTCACACCGCCGCGCCGATGCTTGCCGGGACTCTGGTAACGGTCATCGGGTTTTTGCCGGTGGGCTTTGCGCGTTCGACGGCGGGAGAATATGCCGGGAATATTTTCTGGATTGTCGGATTCTCCTTGATCGCCTCGTGGATCGTGGCGGTGATTTTCACGCCGTATCTCGGGGTGAAACTTCTGCCGGAAATCAAAACCGTCAAAGGCGGTCACGCGGGAATCTATTCCACTCCGGGATACCAGCGGCTGCGTCGTTTCATCACTTGGTGCGTGCGGAAAAAATACACGGTGGCCGGAATCGTCGTGGCCGCGTTCCTCGTGGCGGGCGGAGGCATGGCGATCGTGAAGAAACAATTTTTTCCAAACTCGGACCGGCCAGAATTACTGGTCGAGGTTCAGCTTCCCTTGGGGACGAGTATCGAGACGACCAGCGCCGCGACCAAAAAGATCGAACACTGGCTGGCGCAACAACCCGAAGCGAAAATCGTGACTGCCTATGTCGGAGCGGGTGCGCCACGGTTTTTCTTTTCCTACAACCCGGAGCTGCCCGATCCGTCGTTCGCGAAGATCGTGGTGTTGACGCCGGATGCGAAGGCGCGGGATCACCTCAAATTGCGCCTGCGCCAAGCGGCGGCTGATGGTCTCGCACCGGAAGCGCGGATTCGCGCGACGCAATTGGTCTTCGGTCCTTACTCGCCTTTCCCGGTTGCATTCCGCGTGATGGGGACTGATCCGGAAAAAATTCGGGAGATCGCCCACAGCGTTGAAGAAATCATGCGCAACGATCCGAACCTGCGCACGGTGAATGTGGATTGGGGCGAACGTGTTCCGCAGATGCGCTTCGTTTTGGATCAAGAGCGGTTGCAACTCATCGGGCTTTCCCCGGCCGAAGCAGCGCAGCAGTTGCAGTTTCTCCTGAACGGCCAAACGATTACTCAAGTTCGTGAAAACATTCGCGCGGTCAATGTGGTCGCGAGAAGCGCCGGCTCGGACCGACTCGATCCGGCCAAGCTGGAAAACTTCACCGTTTTGACCCGGGATGGAAAAGCGATTCCGTTAAGCCAAATCGGACGAATTGAAATTCAATCCGAAGACCCGCTCATCAAGCGGCGCGACCGCGTTCCCACCATTACGGTGCGCGGCGACAATGTTGAATCCACCCAACCGCCGGATGTCTCTTCCGCGATTTGGGCCAAACTCGCTCCGCTCCGAGAATCGTTGCCGGAAAATTATCGCATTGAGATGGCGGGCTCAATTGAGGAAGCAACGAAAGCCAACTCAGCGCTCGCGCCGCTTTTTCCCGTCATGCTCCTGTTCATGCTGGCCGTCATCATCATTCAGGTGCGCTCCTTCTCGGCCATGTGGATGGTGATGCTGACCGGTCCGCTTGGACTGATCGGTGCAGTGCCGACGTTGCTGATTTTTCATCAGCCTTTTGGCTTCAATGCCATTCTCGGCCTCATCGGTCTGTCGGGCATCTTGATGCGGAACACACTCATCTTGATCGGCCAGATTCATTCCAATCAAGCGGACGGCCTTGATCCCTATCGCGCGATCATCGAAGCCACCGTCCAGCGTTCGCGGCCCGTCATCCTGACTGCGCTGGCTGCCGTGCTGGCGTTCATTCCGCTCACACATTCCGTGTTCTGGGGCTCAATGGCCTATGTGCTGATCGGAGGCACAGCCGTTGGAACAGTGTTGACGCTTGCCTTTCTCCCGGCTCTTTACGCAATATGGTTTCGCGTGAACCGGAAATTGGATTGAGCCAGAGAATTCCACGACGAGACGTTGCCGCAAGAAGGAGCGAAGACGGCTCATTTCTGTTCCATGTGCGGCCCGCACTTTTGCAGCATGAAGATAACGGAAGACGTGCGGAAATATGCAGCAGAACAAGGCATCGCCGAGGAAGAAGCGTTGAAAAAGGGGATGGAAGAAAAGTCCAAAGAGTTTGCAGAAAAAGGAAACGAACTTTACGCGAAGGCGTGAAGGTGACGCAGGCAAAACTCTCGTGACGGCAAAAGATTGCAGCCATGACAACCCTAATCGTTCCATGCTACATAAAGTCACAATGGGACATTGAGTGCCTTGTAAGATTGTGCGGTAGCATTCAGAAGCAATCGCGACCTTTCGATAAGGTTTATTTGGTGGACGATGCAAGCCCGGTGAAACACAAAATCCACCATGATTTCGTTGAGCATATCTTTCTCGATGAAAATGGTGGGCCGGCGAGAGCTAGAAACATCGGCATCAACAAAGCCATCAGTTCGGGTGCGGAGTATCTTTTGTTCACCGACCACGACTGCATATTAGACCCGGACTGGAACAAGGAGATGACTTCATTTCTTGCAACGACAGAGTTCGGGGCTGTCGGCGGCATGACATACTCGTGGGGAAAAACACTTCTTGACCGTTATCACGACCTCAACGGCACGCTTGCGGGCAAGTGGCTGCTCCCGGATCGGAAGGAATTGTGGTATATGCCATCTCTGAATTTCGGAATGAAAAGTTTCGTCGCGGAGCAATTCCCGTTTGACGAAAGATTTCCGACGGCTGCCGGAGAAGACGTGGATGTGTGTTTGCGTTTGCGGAGCAAATACAAAATCGGCTTTTGCCAACACGCGAAGTTGTGGCACGACTACGGGTATAAGAACTCGATTGTCGGCTTCAGCAAGTTCCTCAAGCTGTTCACAAAATACAAAAGCTCCAGCGCAACCGTTTACGAAGGGCACACAGTTTTGATGTGGGATTCGTCCGAATCAATCTACGAAGGAAACATGAAACCATGAGCCTTATCTACAAGCGCAATGCGAATGCCCCAAGCGTAACCCATGTGATTCAGGATTACTTGGGTGAAATGCGCCCATTCTCAAAGCGAGTGAGGAATCCACTTTATGTAGTTCCGATGGTTGTCCTCAAGTCTTTGGAGTGGGGCATCTACCGATGGTATCAAACTCCGATCAGACGATTCTATGGCGTCAAAGGAAACGAGCTGATTTACATGATTACCAATGCCTGCAATGACCGTTGC
>SCTL01000317.1 GCA_004297495.1 Verrucomicrobiota bacterium | reverse complement strand
CACCAGTTATGGCTCGCGGCGCTACATCTCGCCCGATGGCTTCCTCGCGCAGGTCAACGTCGTCCTGATGGGCGCGGATCGCACGAGCCATCACAAACCGCAGTATTGTCTGCCGGGCAGCGGGTGGCGCATTGACGAAACCCTGCGCGACAGCATCCACATTGACCGGCCCGTGGCTTACGAGTTGCCCGTGACAAAGATTTTCGTGTCGCGCCAGTTCGAGAAGGACGGGCAGCTCCAGACCATCCGGGGCGTATATGTGTATTGGTACGTGGCCGACGGCGCGTTGAGCGGCGATCCGTCCGGCTTTGAGAAGATGTGGTCGCTGGCGCGGACGCTGGTGACGACCGGCGTGCTCCAACGCTGGGCTTACGTGTCGTATTTTTCTCCGTGCAATCCCGGCCAGGAACAGGCGACCTTCGAGCGCGTGAAAAAACTGATCGCCGCCAGCGTGCCGGAATTCCAACTGACCACCGGCGAGATAAAGGCTGCGGCGGCCCGATAGCTGCCACGCGGCGCGGCGCTGGCTTGTCAAGACGCGCGCCGCCCTGTAAGTAAGAAGCCCGGCACGAATTTCAAAACCAGATGTTGCGACGTCATCGGCAGATTCAGACGCAAATCCATCAGTTGATGGACGCGTGCCTGTTTGCCGTGAGCTTCTGGGTCGCACTGGAACTGCGGTCGAATCCCGCGATCATCGAGTTTCTCCATCTGCCGCCGCCGATTTCGTTCGACGCGTTTCTGTGGTTTTACCTCGTGCTGATTCCGGCTTCGCCCTTGATTCTCGAGTGGCAGGGCTTTTACAACCGCCCGCTCGTCGCGCCGCGCCGCGCCGCCATCTGGCCGCTGTTCAAAGCCTGTCTCATCACGACGTTGAGCATGATTCTGGTGCTGTTCTTCTTTCGCCTGACGATCGGGCGCAGCGTGATGATCTGGTTTGGCGCGGTCAGTTTCGTGCTGGTCTTGTGTAAGGAAGAGATTATGCGCTGGGCCTACACCAGCAAACTGGCCCAGGCCCAGTATCGCCGGCGCTACGTGCTCGTGGGCGCGCCCGAGGAATTGCGGCGCATGAAAAAGGACCTGGCGAGCCATCCGGATTCCTCGGTGCAGATCGTGGCGGAACTTGATCTCGCCGAAGCTACCGCGGCGAAGCTCATCCCGCTTCTCCACGAACACTCGACCAACGGCGTCATCGCCAGCGCCCGGCACATCCAGTTCGACCGGCTCGAGGAAATCATCAAGACGTGCGAGTTGGAAGGCGTCGAAGCCTGGGTGGTCGCGGACTTTTTCGGCACGCAGATTTCCCGCGCCAGCTTCGACGAATTTTATGGCCGGCCCGTCATGGTGTTCCGCTCCGCGCCGGAAGCCTCGTGGCAGGGCGTGATCAAGCAGGTCATTGATGTCGTGGGCGCGTTCCTGCTGTTGATTCTGCTCTCGCCGTTCTTCGTTCTGGTCGCGTTGCTGATCAAGCTGACTTCGCCCGGCCCGGTGCTGTTCCGGCAACAGCGCGCCGGCCTCAACGGTTCGCCGTTCACGATGTACAAATTCCGCACGATGGTGACGAACGCGGAACAAATGAAGCAGGAACTCGCGTCGCTGAACGAAATGAGCGGCCCGGTTTTCAAAATCGCCAAGGACCCGCGCGTGACGGCGTTCGGTCGCTGGCTGCGCCGGACCAGCGTGGATGAATTCCCCCAGCTCTTCAATGTGCTGCGCAGCGAGATGAGCCTGGTCGGGCCGCGTCCGTTGCCCGTGGATGAAGTCGAGCGCTTTGACGATCTCGCGCACCGCCGCCGGCTCAGCGTGAAGCCCGGCCTCACCTGTCTCTGGCAGATTCGCGGGCGCAACCAGATTTCCGATTTCCGCGAATGGGTGCGGCTCGATCTCGAATACATTGACAACTGGTCGCTCTGGCTCGATTTGAAAATCATCGCCCGCACCATCCCCGTCGTCCTGTTCGGCAAAGGGGCCAAATAATTTCAGACGGTCAAATCCCGCCTCAACATGCCCACGAAAAAACGCAGTTCACCCAAGCGCACTCAACCGACCTCCGTCGTCACCGGCGCCGCCGGATTTCTCGGCTCGCACCTGACCGATCTGCTCCTCGCGCGCGGGCATCGCGTCATCGGGCTGGACAATTTCATCACCGGCAGCGTGGACAACATCGCGCACCTCGGTGGCAACCCGGATTTCAAATTCATCCAGCAGGACGTCACGGAATTTATTTTTCTGAACGAGCCGGTGAATTACGTCTGGCACTTCGCCTCGCCGGCCAGCCCGATTGATTATCTCGAAGTCCCGATTCAAACGCTCAAGGTCGGCTCGCTCGGCACGCACAAGGCGCTCGGTCTCGCGAAGGAAAAAAACGCG
>SCTL01000316.1 GCA_004297495.1 Verrucomicrobiota bacterium | reverse complement strand
CTGAACTGCTTCGTGCGCGAGATGCTGGCTAAACTCCTCGTGCCAGAGCCATTCCCACGGATACAGTTTGAAGCAGCGTTCGATGCGCGAATTATCGAGATCAACGAACTGTTTTTGTTTTGCCTCCCAGCCGATGTCCTCGACGAAAACGGATTTGTTTTTCACGCCCGCTTGCTCCGCCGTGTCGCGAAGATAGAGCACCGTCATTTCGTCCTCGGGGTGATCCTTGACGCTGCTGAAGTGGACGAACATTTCAGGAGCGCGGACTTCAGGCCGCTTCGGCGCAGAAATGCGATGGCAACGTGAAGCGGCCTGAAGGCCGCGCTCCTGTTCAGTGGTTGCAAACCGCCGCCAGGCTTCGATGAGCCGCTCGTGAATCGAGTTGAACTGGTCCACATCGGCGTGCGTGTCTTGCAGCCAGAACCATTGCGCCACGGAAGCCTCGACCAGCGCGGTCGGCGTGTCGGCGTTGTATTCAAGCAGCTTTGGCGGCGTGAGGCCGTCATAACTCAAATCGAACCGGCCGTACAAACTGAAATCATCGCGCTCCCACGATTTGAGAATACCGGGCACGGCGATTTCGGGAATGCCGAGTCGCGGCCACCAGTTGTTTTCAATCACCGCTTGCGCCGCGTCAATGCAGCGATAGTGCAACTCGTTCGCCGCGGCTTCGAGCGAATCCACTTCCGCGCGCGTGAATTCGTAGCACGCGGACTCGTCCCAGTACGGCCCGTTCTCGTGCGAGTGATACGTGAGGCCGATGCTTTCGACTTTCGCACGCCAGTCGGGTCGCGGTTGGCAGACGTGGCGTTTCATGACAACCAGGAGTGATGGCTGTAGGACGACCGACCGAACCCGCCACGCGACACCGAGGGCGGCGGAAGATCCGTGCGTTGCGTCTGCGCTTGTTGCGCAACTTCCGGCGGCGGCGAGGAAATGTTCGTGATGCTTTGATACGGCGCCGCGCCCCATTGGCCGCCGTAAAAATATTTTCCGCTCTTCGGTTCGAGATAGTTGTAGGGGATTTGATACCACGCGCGAAAAGGCGCGTTTGATTTTTACACAGTTCTTCAGAAGAAGGCAGGCACGAGTAGGTTATGTCGATTTCACCCTGCCCGATTACGATCTTTTCGCACACCGCTTCGGCAATTTTTCGCCGGTCATCAATCGGCAAGGTGGGCCAGCGGTCATACAGCACATTGGCTTCTGCCATGATGTCCTCGGCCGACATGCGGTTGACTTTGAGCAGGTCAACCTCGGCTTGCAGCTTTGGCAGTTCTTCCAACAACTGGTTCAGCCGCACTTCGGCTGGTTTGTAGAAGTCGCCAAACCCCTGCGGCGTGATGTGGCCCTCCACATACAGACGATGGGTCTGTTTCATCTCGTCCCTGACTTTCGTGATGGCCTGCTCGTGATTGCCGATCAAGGCTTCCTTTTCCTGCAAGGAACTACCGGCATCGGAGAGACTCCGGGCCAGCTTCTCCGGGTTCGCAAAGAACGCTTTGATCTCATCTGCGAACACTCCCTCAAGGTCAGCAATGGCGATCTTGTTGTTACACTGGCGGCACAGATATTTCGGGGAATCCGTTCGCGCATACATTTTGCCGCCACACTTGCACCACACCAGCTTGCTGAAAGGTTGTGCGGGCATGCGCCCCGGCTTCTTCCATTGCTTGGTCTGTTCTTCGAGGATTTGGTTCACCTGTTGCCACAGTTCCGCTGAAACGATGGGCGCGCACTCAATCCGCCCCCATTCTGATTCCGGCTTGGGAACGCTCGCCCATGGACCGGTGCGCTTCTGGCAGTTGAAAATGTATAGACCCTTGGCCGAGGCATCCAAGAGGATGTCATTGATCTGAGTGTTCTTCCACAACCGGCCTTTGCGCGTCCGATAGCCCTTGGCGTTCAACATCTCCGCCACGGTGTATTTGCGCCGATGTTGCAGAAATAATTCGTAAGCTTGGCGCCGAATCGGGGCTTCCTCGGGATGCTGGAGCATCTTGCCATCCTCGACTTTGTAGCCATACGGGACACACTTGTTCAGGAGCTTGCCGAGCTTGGCGCGGGTCTGGAATGAGGCATGAATGCGGTCGGTCGTTTCCTCTCGTTCCCACTGGCCCATGGCGGCGAGGATCGTAAAGAAGAACCGACCGCTTGGGGTGCTCGTGTCTATGCTCTCGTGGAGGGAAATCATGTCGCCGCCGAGCAACCGGAACTCATCGGCCAATTCGAGGAGTTCGCGCGTGTTGCGCGCCAGCCGGGCGAGTTTAGAAAAGATGAGGCCGGTGATGTGGCCGCGTTTGAGGTCGGCGAGCATCTTTTTGGCGAACGGATGCTCCCGGATGGTCTTGCCGCTCCAGCCTTTCAGCCCGGCTAGATCGTATAGCTCGATCACCTGCCAGCCTTTGGCGGCGGCATACGCTCGCGCCCTGGCTTCGTGGATTTCGGGGGAATCTCCCTTGGCCTGATCCTCGGTGGAAACGCGAATCCAGATGCCGACACGTTTGACGTTTGGGTCTGAAGGGATCGAGGGTTTTGGTTTCATGGCACAATTCTTCTTTCTACCACGAGTTCATCTCAAAAAGCGCAACACATTGCAAGAACAAACTGTAGCTATTCTACGTAATTATGCTTATCGTGTTGCTCATGAAGAAAGTGTTTCAAGAACGCCAACTGGCGGTGCTGGCGCAACGTTTCCGGGAGGCAGCGGGCAAGACACGCGCGCAAGCGGCTCGCGAGATGAAAGTGTCACAAGTGTCCATCTTTCGTGCAGAAGAAAGCCCCGAAGAAAGTTTGACTAAACTTCGCCGACGCATGGTTGAAAAATTTTCGCCGTTCAAAGTCGCCGGACCTTTTTACCAACTCCAACGCAAGTGACATTTCATGGCTTGCGCTTCATCGTTTCGGCGATGAGCCGGATGGCCGCTTCCTCTTTAGCCTTCCGTTCGTCGGGCGACACGTCCGGCACGTGCCGGCTGACTTTGAATCCGCGCGTCGTGCGTTGGGTTTGTGATGTGGGTTCGGAAACAGGTGTGCTTTCCGCCAGCTTCCGCAATTCGGAAATGAACTCATCGGGTGTGTGATACGTGACACGGTTTCGCCGCGCGGTGTCCAGGGCGGCATTAACTGCCTCGCCAATGGCGTTTAACCGCTCTCTGCTGGGCGAAACGACGGCGACACGGTGGAAACCAGCACCTAGGCATTTCCGCACGTTTTTGAACTCGTGGTCGGTTGTCGTCGTGATGCCAATCTCCACCGCGATGGCAAGATCACCTTTCCGTAATACGAGGTCTGCGGCTTCATTTGAAGTATCCGCAAGCTGCCGTTCCACCGCCGCAAAGAACCCGAGCGCGTGGGCTTCCCGCTGGATGCGTTCTTGAATGGCCTTGTGCTGCTCACCGCCTCGGCCTAAGTCACGCGGCGGTTCTGGTTTCGCTGCAACGACTGGCGATTCTTTTCCCGAACCCGTGGTATTCGGAACTTCGGAAGCCTTCGGAGATTCCGCAGCGGGCGGAATCTGCGGCGGCGCAGGTGTTGGTGCTGGCGTGGGAGACACTGGTGGCAGTGTCAGTTCGAGCTTGGGCGTTCCCGCCTTCGGCGTTGCGCGTTGGGGTTCTGATTCAACGACGAGCGTTCGATACAATGCCGCCTCAATGTCAGCGCGCGCCGTGGCATACCTGGCCCGCGAGGCGGCAACGATCTGCTGCCGACGATCTTTAGCAACGGCGGCGTCCGGTTTCTCCGGCGGCGGCACGCTCAAATTGAAATCGTAGTCGCTGCGTTCGACCCGGCAGATGGCTTCGCCGATTTCCAGATTTTGAAGGTCGCGGCCTTCAAATGTCGAAAACCCTTCGGCGAGTTTCCGGGCGTCGTCATCGCCGACACGGAAAACGACGCGGGTATAACAGTTGGACAGAACCGCACTGGCCACTTCGGTATCGCGTTGCAACTGCCGCAACTCTTGATGCGCCAGCGTCAGACCCATTCGATATTTCCGTGCCCCGCCGACGATCTCCGCCATGCTTGGCGTGATGAAGTGGTGAAACTCGTCCAGGTAGAGCCAAAAATCTTTGCGGGCGGCAATATCCTGCGCCTGCCGGCTCATGGCCGTTTGCTGGAACTTGGACATGAGCAGCGAGCCAAGCAGGAACGCGTTCTCCTTTCCGATTTGTCCCTGTGAAAGTTTCGCCAGAAAGATTTTGCCGCTGTCCATGATCTCCGCGAAATCGAGCCGGTTTGCCTGCTGTGACACGATGTAGCGCACGGGCTTCGGTGCGAGGAATGTTTCCAATCGGGTAAGGACCGGGCCGATGGACTTATTCCCGCCAAGCTGCGGAAAGCCTTTGCGCCAGTAATACACCAGGTCGGGATCGCGGACGGTGGCGAGAAATTCGTTCCGAAATTCAGCATCAAGAAGGAAGCGGCGCAAGTCAGCGAGCGTCCCGCCGCGGCTGCTTTCGAGAAAAGCGAGGATCGCGTTCTGAAGCACGCTGCCCATTTGGTCGCCCCACGAAGCCGACAAGCGTTGGAAAATGGAGACGAGATCGGACGCGAGCAACGTCTTTTCAAGATCGGAGTGCGCGGTGAGGATATTAAACCCGATGGAATGCGTTTCGTCGGAAGCGTCGAACAAAACCACGTCGCCAATGCGTTCTGGCAGGATGCTGCCAAGAATGTGCTCGATCAAATCACCGTGCGGGTCAAGCACGGCGACACCCTCGCCATTTTCAATGTCTTGGCGGATGAGATTGAAAAGTAGCGTGCTCTTGCCGGTGCCGGATGCGCCGATGATGTGCGCGTGACGGACGCGCTGCTCCGGTGACAGCCTAACTTCAACGGAACTGCCGGCATGGGTGTTTGTCCCGAGCGCAAGCCCCGCACGTTGCTGAACCACCTTCGGCGCGGCCTTGCTCTTTCCACTCTCGCGCTGAAACACCGCTGAACGCACGGCGCTGGACGGCAGATGAACGAAACCAATCAGTTCATCACAGTTGAGCAACATCCCTGAGCGACGCGACTGCCGACGAAGCACGTCTTTAACGTGTTCTTCAAAGGGATAGTCTTCGTTGGAAAGGGGAATGAGTTCGTTGCCATGCGGATCCGCGAACACGCGCAATGAACCGGCGAGGTCACGTGTCAGTTGCAACGTTCGTTCGTATGACTGCGTGCGAACGGCGACGCGCACCACGGCGGCATAGAGCGGCTTGGAAACCTTGTTCTGTGCCGCGCTCGCCAATTCGGGGCTGTTCACGAAAAACGGTTTACCATCCGCGTGCGTGACTGAATGTGTGATGCTCTCGTTCCACGGCGCGTGAGTTGGTTGAAACAGAACTTGGAAAAGGGCAAGCTCGCCCGGCTGCAATTCAGAGAGCGCACCAACGATACCGATGAACGGATCGAGCTTGCCGCTCGCCAGCGGCAACATGAACTCGTGCGCCAAACCAAATTCCACCACCAAATCATCTTCTCCCGAACACGTGTGCCACGCATTTTCAAGTGTGTGCTCCGTTGGCTGAAACATCGCTTCGGGAAAATACGCCTGCAACTGGCGGCGAACCAACGGCGCGTCCTCGGGGTGCGCCGCAAATTGCGCTGTGACACGGTTTTCAAATCCAACCAACTCGAACGCAATCGGCTCACGACACAACGAGAGACTTGAAAGGAACTGCTCAAATATCTCTCTCGAAATGTCGAGTTTGGCTGGCAGGGAAGTTTGCAGTTCAACGAGCGCATCGCGGATCAATAGCTGTGGCTCGGGTTCTTCTTCGGCTTCGGCAGCGACCGGCATCGGCGGTGGTTCGGTACTGAGTTTGCGGCTCAGCCGTTGAACCACGGAACTCAAGAAGGTGGACCTGCGACCGTCATCCACTGCTGCTGGCCCGGACTGGTAGTGCCCGTCAAACGAACGGAACGGCGGCTCAGGGGACACCGGCTCGCCGAATACCAGCCAGCCGCGTCCGCGCTTTTCCCACTGGTAAAACTGCTCGGAAAGTTGTTCGTGCAAGTCGGACATGCGCTCACGCGGCGGCGGGTTTGGTCACGGGCGGGTGCGGCTTGTAGAGTTCGCCCAAGATTGGCGCGCGTTGATATTGCCGGACTAGCTTGACCCCTTTGGTGGCGGTGATTTCTTCCGCAACCGTTTGGACGAGCTTGGGCACGAGGTCCAAATACACCAACCGCGTGTCTTCGCGATAATATGTCTCCGTGCGGAAATACTTTTCGTAGATCGGCCCGACGACGGGCATTTTGATGAGCGCCGCGTCGAGATCAGAGAGCTTCAACGCAATCGTGTTGCGGAAGACTTGCGCAAGGGCAACCAGTAAGCCGGCGACGGCGATGGCGGCGAAGGTGATACCAAGCAGCCACGCGAGGAAAAGATAAACCCCGCCAAAAAATGCCAGCGCGACCAAGACATGCCACAGCCGCAATTCGACCGGGCTATACACCGTGCGGCAGGAGAAGAAATAGCCGGTGCCGAATGGCGCGGCGCAGGTATCGAACGCCAGTCGTTCGCGGATGAAGCGCAGATACAAGCGCTGATCGGAAAATAATCCACCTTCGGCGTATTCCACGCGGGAGATTTCCAGCCCGGGGACTTTCCGTGTTGCGAGTTCCTTTTCGAGCGACGCGTAGAAATCCTGCGACGGAAACGTGAAGCCATCGGCAAAGGCGATCCAGTGGTTCAAGACCTCGTCCTTTTTTGACTTGAAGCCAAGCATAGGGGTGTGTCAGAAATCCGGGGCAATCATGGCGTTGGAGTGTCTCAGAGGTCAACGCCAAACGGCTCGGCAATGTCGAGCCTCTAGGAATGGAAGCAAACACCCAAAAAGAATCATCTCGCGCCGGTGGCAAGCACTGGCTGCGCGTGCTGCGGCCGTTGGCGTGGTGGGTGATTCTGGTGCTTGTGCTCTACGGCATCCGGACGCATCAGCGATTGAGCGCGCAAACCAGAATCACCTTCGACGTGCATTTGGAGGGCAAGCCGGTGGAATTCCCTGAAGCCACGCTAGACGGACGGCGCGTGTTAAGCGATCAGAACGTCTCCATCGGCTGGCACAAGTTCCTGGTGACGCACGCGAAAGCTAATCCGTTTTCAACCAATCTGTTCGTCTGGTATGGCGAACATAATCTTGGTGACATCGCCCTCAAACGGGCGCACGGCGTCCTAATCGTAAACGCAGAACCGCCCGTGTCTCGCTTGTCAGTGCTCGGGCCGGAGTTCTCCACGGTGCTGACCAACTCGGACGGGATGGCCTCACCGCTGCCGACCGATGTCTATCGCGTCGAGGCGCAGTGGCTAAATCATGTGGACTCACAGCGCGTTACAGTTTCAGCCGGCGCGACGAATGTTCTCCGCCTTGCACCGTCGCTCGGCACGGCAACGTTGGAAAGTGATCCTTCGGGCGCGATGGTGATCGGCAGTGATGGGCGAGTGCTGGGCACAACGCCGGTGACTTTGCGTGAACTGCACGCGGGAATGTGGAAAGGTGAACTTCGCTTGCCGGGATACGTGCCAGCACTGGTCGCTCTGTCAGTTACCGCGAATCAAACCAACTCCGTCCGTACCAATTTGGTCAACTGGCAGTATGCCGAGGCTATAAAAGAAGCGAGACAGCAGTTGGCCGCCGGGGAATTTGATCGCGCATTGGATGCGCTAGCACAGGCGCTGCAAATCAAACCGGGAGACTCAGCGGTAACTTCATTGCAACGCGACGCCACCATCCAAAAGCACTTGTCGCAGGCGCAGGCGCTCGACCAGAAGGGTGATGCGATTGCCGCGCGGAAAGAATTGGAGTCAGTGCTGGCGCTTGCGCCGGACCATGCGGAAGCCAAGCGACTGTTAACCGGCGTCCGTGAACGCGAGCAAATACAAATTCAGCGGCAGAAGCAATTGGCCGAGGAACAACTGTTGAGGGAAAAGGAGATGGCAGAGAACCGGCGGCGCGAGCGGCTGGAACGGCCACGAAAAGCTTTCGAAGACGCGGTGGCTCACACAGAAGACGCCAAGCTATTCGGAACCCATGAATTGAAAACCAGCAAATCGTCTTCGGAAGTCAG
>SCTL01000315.1 GCA_004297495.1 Verrucomicrobiota bacterium | reverse complement strand
GTGGCCATCATCGGTCTGTTGGCTGCCATCGCGATTCCCAACTTCGTCAAAGCTCGCAAGAGCGCCCAGACTAACGCATGCATCAACAACCTCCGTCAGATTGACGCGGCCAAGCAGCAATGGGCGCTGGAAAGCGGCGCGGCCGCTGGTGCCTCCCCTGGCGCGGCGGAAATCACGCCCTACCTGGGCCGTGGTAGCGCCGGCTCGGTGGCGAGCGTTTACTGCCCGCTCTCGGGCGCGGCTGCGGGCGGGTTGGGTGGTTACACCATCAACAACCTGAACACCGCTCCGGCTTGCGACAATTACAGCCTTGCCGATCATCCGGCGAAGATTCAGTAATTCGTTCCCAAGTTAATTCCACGGCGGGCTGGGTATTCCCCAGCCCGCCGTTTTCTTTCAGCCACAGGCGCGTGAGAGTTCTCATCGTCCCTGGCCAGATCAAAGGGAGGCGGCCACAGGCAACGGCCGTAGGATGTTACCGCGTGCGCTATTCGATGTCCTGCAACTACACCATCAGTCACAACTGATGTCGCTACTGCTGCCTGTCGGCAGTGTTGCTTCGCAAAAGCCCCAACCGAAGCCGTGCTTCTGTCCAAGTCTTGGACTGCCCGACACGAGGAGTGTCCTGTTTACGAGATGAGACAAGTGTTCGCCTGCGCCTGCGTGAGAGGAAGTGAGGTTGAGCGGGAGGTTTCCTCGTCGGCACGAGCGTTGCTAAGAGTCGCGTGTGGTTACACCGGGCAAAAAAGGTGAACCGAAAAACGCAGTCATAAATACTAAGACAACCCGCCCGGTGATGGTTCACGCCATGTGAGAAAGAAAGTAAACAGTATGAAAATGCAAACCTCCCGCAAAGCTGGTTTCACGCTCGTGGAAATCATGATTGTCGTTGCCATCATCGGTCTGTTGGCGGCCATCGCGATTCCCAACTTCGTCAAGGCCCGCAAAACGTCCCAGACCAATGCGTGCTTGAACAACCTCCGTCAGATTGACGGGGCCAAGCAGCAATGGGCGCTGGAAAGCGGCGCGGCCGCTGGTGCCTCCCCCGGCTCGGCGGAAATCACGCCCTACTTGGGCCGTGGTAGCGCCGGCTCGGTGGCGAGCGTTTACTGCCCGCTCTCGGGCGCGGGTGCGTTGAATGGTTACACCATCAACAACCTGAACACCGCTCCGGCCTGCGACAATTACAGCGCGGCCGATCATCCGGCGAAGATTCAGTAATCCGTTTCCAAGTTAATTCCACGGCGGGCTTGGGTCTTCCCAAGCCCGCCTCTTCTTTTTGGGTTTGCATTTCCCGGTTGCGAGCCGGCGATTCCGGGGGAAAGATGGGGCGATTGAAAATCTCCATCGTCATTCCGGCCTTCAATGAGGAGCGGTTGCTCGGCGAAACGCTCCGCGAAGTCGCGCGCGCGACGGGCGCGCTGGCGGAACGCGGGTGCGAGCACGAACTCATCGTGTGCGACAATAACTCGACCGACCGCACGGCGGAGATCGCGCGGGCGGCGGGAGCGCGCGTGGTGTTTGAGCCCATCAACCAGATCGGTCGCGCGCGGAACTCGGGTGCGGCGGCGGCTTCGGGCGACTGGTTGCTGTTCATTGACGCGGATTCGCATCCCAGTGCGGAGCTGTTTCGCGCGATGTTGACGGAGATTCAAACGGGTCGCTGTCTTGCGGGCGGGAGCGTGCTCAAACTCGATGTCGGTGATTTCGTGGCGAATTTCATAACGGCGATCTGGAATCTCGTCAGCCGCTACAAACGCTGGGTAGCGGGATCATTCATCTTCGTGGAGACGGCGGCGTTTCGCAGTCTGGGCGGGTTCAGTCACGAGTTTTTTGCGGGCGAAGAACTGGACTTGAGCAGGCGATTGATTCAACTCGCGAAAGAGCGCGGACGGGAGATTGTCATTCTTCATCGTCATCCGTTGCGGACTTCAGCGCGCAAGGTGAAGTTGTATTCCGGGCGTGAGCATCTGCGGTTCATGCTCAAGGCGTTCCTGAATCACAAACGCACCATCCGCGACCGCACGGCGTGTTATCAATGGTATGACGGGCGACGTTGAATCGAAGGCAGCATGAAATGGTGGCTCGTGTGCATCGTGGCTGGCTGGCTCGCCTGTGCGGGACACGCAGGGGCGCAGGAAGAATACGAACTGGACATGGACGCCGTGGCCGGCGCGGTCAACGAATGGGCGGCGGAAAATCTGGATGAGAATTTCGTGAAGGCGTTGCAGACGGGCGACCGCGCGCAGGTGCAACGGTTCATGACGAATTTCCAGAGCCAGTTGCAGAGCAATCGGGTGGTGGACTTGGCGGCGTTGAAGACTGCAGGGAACGCGATTCTGCCGGTGCTGCAATTGCATCCCGAGACGCAACCCTACGCCTCGTGGCTGGCGACGCGGCTGGACTACCTCGAGGTGGCCGAGGAGATGAAAGCAGCCAGCGCAGCAACGAACATCTCCAGCATTCCGACCAATCTTGTTACCGCGTTGACGAATGTCCCGCCGCCCGCGCTCGCGGAGACAAATCCCCCAGATCGGAAGAGCACA
>SCTL01000314.1 GCA_004297495.1 Verrucomicrobiota bacterium | reverse complement strand
CCTGGGTTCGGCCATAACCAGTCCTCTGCGGGGCAACAAAATCAGGTTGTTGGGCGGCCGTTTTATGGCAAGGAGCAGCCGCCAGGCATGGGATAGTATTTCAACAGTGGGGGTTGACAATTTCGACAAGTGGTCCTGTCGGAGCACCTCATTATCGGAATGCAAACAATTCCATGGGGCAACTGAACAGCGGCGCAGGGTGTGAAAGTAGCTCCCAATACAGGCAGAAACTCGACTATATTGCTATGGTATTAGCTCATCATAATAAGAGAATTTTGGCGGGCACCTATCCACACATCTGATAGGAGACTTCGATGAACACCCCCTCTCGATCGGCGTTGATTGCGGCCATGATGTTGCTCTCGGTCTTGAATGTCATACCGAAACATGCCCACGCGCAGCCGGTGGAGGAGAGGCTAGTAGCGGACGAACCTCTTATTCTTGCTGACTCAAATGAGGACGAGCAGCAGCGCCTGAATCCACAGCAACTGCGCCCGTTTTCGAATGAGTACGAGTACCAGCAACACCAGCAACAAGAGCAGCAACAAGAGCAGCAACAACAGAATTCTAATCAATCGAATGCTCCCCTGGGCCAAAGCCCGACACCCTACTACCAAGGCGCTGCACCGCAGCCGGCTCCGCGGCAATCGGGACCACAGTCAGACGCGTTAGAAGCGGCGCGCAGAAATTGGCTCCATAAGCCATCGTTGCCGGCCAATCGCAATCCCTTGCTGGGCAAATGGGTCCGTCCTGCGTCGAGCCGTAGCAATTCGTCAGACCCGTTCGGTCAACTGAGTGCAATGATGAAGGGCGGTTTATGCGAGGTCTTGTTCGGCGGTGATGGCGTCTTTGAGTTTCGTCCACACACTTTGGTCGGTATTGACCGAGGCATGCGTGAGCAGGAACTCGACGAGGTCGAATACCGAGGAGATGCTCATCACGTGGTCGTCGTGCCGAAAAGCACATTCAAACTGATGGTGTTTGACTTCGACGGCCCTAACCGAATCAATTGGTCTGGCCAGGATTGCGTGCTCGTGCGAGCAGGCGCCACATCCACGGGCGCTGCGGCGACGCAGTCCGCACCGGGAGCGCGAGAAACGCAGGCGACGGCGCCTGCTGGCGATGCTAAGCAGCTGGGTAGCGTGTTGTCGCTTTCAGTCAGTTCCAAGACGCCAGGCAGCATCAACGTTAGCGGTCGCATTTTGTGGGTATTGAGCAAGGATGCCCAGGTAGCTCTGATCGAGGGAGGCCTGCAGTCCACGCCTGATGGAACCGTTCTCCAAAACTGGGTACGAGCGTGCCGAAGTCGTTTGCCAGCGTGCCAACAAGGCGCAAAGGCGCTCAAGATCTACACGATCGGCATCGCGACCACGGATGCCACCGGCCATGCGCAGAGTCCGCCCTTGCCCGCTGCGCGCTATTGGATTTTCTGCGATGGAAAGGTCGGCACCCGACACATGATGTGGAACCAACCCGTGGATCTTAAAGGGGGACCCGCTTCGCTCACACTGGATGAGCGCAACGCAATGCCTGTTGACTGAAGTTTGAAGCTGCTTTCGAAGCTGGCAACAGCAGGTTGACGGGGCAGGCTCTC
>SCTL01000313.1 GCA_004297495.1 Verrucomicrobiota bacterium | reverse complement strand
GCCATCGCAGCCGCCGCCGACGGTCGCGAACAACAATGGCCCGGTCGCCGGCAGCCCGTACTGCTCGCGCACGGTCATTCCGTTTTGCGCCGGCAACTCGCGCACGACGAAGCCGCAGTAGTGAAGCTTCGGTCGGACGGATGCCGGGATGGCGTAGGCTTCCGCCACGTCGTAAAGCCTGCGCGAGCCGTAAACCGCGATGCCGTCGAACAGATTTTCCAGCGCGTCATAAACTCCCAACTCGCGCCACAGCGCGCGGATGTTCGCCGCGTCGTCCATGATGTCGCGCAGGCCGAAGATGAATTTCGTTTCCGGAAACTGCGCCTTGAGCGCGTAGAGTCCGTCGCGAAACTCGCCCTTCGTGCCGAGCGGTTCGTGATCCACCAGCACGAGTTCCGGCGCGAGACTCAGCGCCGCTTCGCGCAGGATGCGGCTGCGAATCCACCGGAAATAAATTGTGCCGGCTTCCTTTTCTGCATCCGCCTGATCCTGTGTGCTCAGGCGGCGGGGCAGCTTGATGTAATCGCACCGCTCCGGCAGTGCGAAGAGATTCGGGATCGGCGATTTCGTGGCGATGTAAGCGGTCAAGTCCGGATGCGCCGCGAGCACGTGGCGCACGATGGTGAGCGTGCGATTGATGTGGCCCATGCCACGATTGTCCTGCGCGTAAAGCAGCATCGCGCGCATCGTCGGGCGTTCTGGTGTCATCATGTGGCTTCACACTCCTTTCTTGGTTCAAAAACCGGCACGGTGACAGGCTCGGGCGCGGGGGCGGCGACGCGAGTCCCGAGCAGTTCCGCCAAAAATTTTGGAATCCGATTCAGCCCGCCAAAATCCACGCGGCTGCGGCTGGGCGGCGTCGGGCCGAGATCGCGCGCGAGCCATTGGGTCAACGCGCGCGGCGTGAGTTGTTCGGGATGCAGCACGTCAATCAAGCCCAGCTCCTGCATGCGTTGCGCGCGCAACCATTGCTCGGGCTTGGGATGCACGCGCGGCACGATGAGCGCGTGTTTCTCGAAGGAGAGCACTTCGCACATCGTGTTGTAGCCGCCCATCGAGATGACGCGCTCGGCGCGTTTGATCAGCGGCGCGGTCTCGGAAACAAACTCGAGCAGTTTGAATTCGTCGCGCGCCTCGATGAGCCGGCGCAGGCGCTGTTTGGCCGCGCGCGCCATGTACGGCCCGGTGACGACGAGCCCGGTGGTGCCGCGCGGCAAATCCGCCAGCGCAAACGCCTCCGCCAGACTGACGCCGTCATTCCCGCCGCCGACGACGCACAACGCGAGTTTGCCCGACGGCAGGCCGGCGAGGAATTCCGCCAACTGCCCATCCACGAAATCCAGCCGCGGCCGTTGATCGAGATAGCCCGCGTAATGAACTTTCGCGGCTACCTCGGGCGGCAATTCGTATTCGAGCACCGGATCGAACAAGGCGCGGTCGCCGTAAATCCAGATCGCATCGTAAAATTCGCCGATGGCGTTCAGGTTCGTCTCGGTGGCCCAGGAGCGATGCACGGTGTCCGGGTCCTGCAAAATGTCGCGCACGCCGAGCACGCAGCGCGTTTGCTGATGACGCTGGCAATGGCGGAGCGCGCGCTCCAATTCGTGCGCGGCACCGAGCGGCAGGTGATCCACGATGAACACGTCGGGCTGAAACGCCTTGATCGCTTTGGAAATCACCTTCGAGCGCAAGCCGATCAGTTCGTCGTCGGCGACGTCGAGGAAGCGCGGCTTGATCCCGCCGTTGCTTTCCTTGCAGAGCGCGGGCAGCGTGACGCAATCCACGCCCGGCGGCATCGGCAGCGCGCCGGCCTGCCGCGCCTCGGCGATCATCATGATCACCGGGTCGAGCGCCGAACGCCGCAGCGCCTGCGCGATGGAGGCGTTCCGGCGGATGTGGCCGAAGCCCACCATGCCGGGCGAATACATCGCCACGCGAAGTTTGTTGCCGTTCATAATCGTCAATCAATCAAGCCGAGTTTTTTTGCGGTGACGTGCAAATTTGCGAAACGCCAGAGCGTCTTCTCGCGCACGGTCCAATCAGGCCGTTCGCCCAGCCAGCGGAAGTGCAGATAAATTCTGGCGGCGTCCAGCGTGTGTTGAAAACCCGCCGGCACGCCGTCCGGCCAGCGCGCGCGGGTGTAGGCGCGTTCGCAGCGGCGCGCCACTTGCGGATGCGGATTCCGGCTCTCCGTGAGCGACGCCAGATCAATTTCACCCGGCGCAATGGCGGCGGATTCCCAATCCACCATGAACAGGCGTTGGCTGCGGACCAGCACCGTCTTGGCGTAAAACTCGCCGTGAATGACGGTCGGCGTCGCGGCGAGCAATGGCGCGATCCATTCGCCGCTGCGCAAACAAAGCTCGGTCAGCCAGGGAAAACGTCCGAGCAACGGCGTGGCGAACTTGTGCGTCCGGCGCACCCAGCCGCGGTAATAGTCCGTGTCGTAGCGTTTGAGAAAAGCGAACTCCGGATCGCCAACTCGCGTTTCGTGCGCCGCGTGAAATTCTCCGATCCACCGCGCGGATTGTGCCAGCGCGCGCGGCTGCCGCGTCGAGTGATGAAAGCTCAGATCGCTGACACGCACGGAGCCGTAGGCGTATTCGAGGACCAGCCACGTGTCGCCGCGCTTGGAATCCGTGTGCACGCCGAGGCATTGCGGATGAAACTCCGGCAGCGCGCGCAAGAGCCGTTGATAAACCTCCGCTTCGTAAGCGATGTCGCCGCGGTGGCCAAAGGAACTGTGACCCTGGCCTCCCGTGTACTTGATGAACACGCGGCGCTTGCGGCCATTCGGCAGCCGGCAGGTGACGATCTCGTTCGGAAACGTGCTCATGAAGCGCGGCAGCTTGCGGTCGAGAACCTTCACCCCGCGAGACGAGTCGCCGTTGCTGTTCAGCGCCGCAGTCAGTCCGGCGGTCAACGTCCGCGAGTCTGGCAAAAGTGAAGCTGGCGTTTTCATCAGTTCATCACGTGGCTCAGGATTTTTTTCAGCACCTGCCGGGCGTCGAAAAACGTTTCGGCAATCCGCCGGGCGGCGCGGCAGTGGCGTTCGTAATCGCCGTTGATTTTTTCAAACGCATCCGCCGCCTCCTTCAGCGTGGAGAAACGAAACAACCCCTCCTTGTTCGGCAGGAACGAACTCGGCCCGGTGTGTTGCACGACCGCCGGTTTGCCGCTGGCCAGGTAGCAAATTGTGCGGTCGCTGATCCAGGCGTTTTGAAATTTCAGGCACGACCGTTTCGCGCAACTGAACTCGCCGCGCGAGTGCTGGATGTAATCGCGGTAGCTCTCGGGCGTGTTTGCGACCTCGCGCGAGAAGCGGATGCGCCAGCCGGTGGTTTCCAACGTGTGCCGCTCCTCGGAATCCTTTTCCGTCCGCAGGAACAGCGCGAGTTCGAGCGGCTGGCGCGTCAGCCGCGCGAGACTGGCGAATTCCAGAAACGCCACGCGCTTCGTGTTCTCGTAGGTTTCCTTTTCGTCCACGATCCAGTCGTCCGCGTCCCAGTTGGACACCGTGGTGAAGGCGTCCGCATTGGGATCGAAGACGCGCGGCCAGTGTTCGAGGCAAACCGGCGGGCGGCTGTAAATCCATTCCAGCCCGCAATCCGGAAACAACGCGGCGGGCGTGCCGACGGTTTCGCCGGTGGTGAAATACAAATCGTGGCGCGGCACGGTCAACTGGCCGCGGCTCATCCAGAATTGCAACAGGCCCGGATCAATATCCATCAGCGCCGTGCGTTTGAACCGCGCGAGCAACGCCGGCGCGATGGCGTAATGAAAATTCAACAGCAAATCGGCGCGGGCGAAAACAGCTTCCGCCTCGGCGTGACTCATCCCAAAGTATTTCTCCGGCAAGGCGGCGGCTTCGCCGGGCGCGGGCGCGGCGTAGAGAATCACTTTGCCGGCGAAACCAAAATGCTTGAGCCGTTCGAGAAACGGAAACAGCCGGGCGGCATCCACTGCTTCATCGCCGCCGCTGCGAAAACTTTCCAGCCAGAAGACCTCGCAGCCGAGCTGCCTCAGGCCGGCGGCGTATTGCATGTACACCCAGAAGTGCCCGCCGCCTTCAGAAAAATTCAGGACGTTGAATGGTGAAATGACGACCGTCGGCATGATGCGTCCTCACGCGGCCGCTGCGCGCGGCAGCAATTGTTCAAGGTGATGATAGTTGGCCAGATGAATCCCGCGCGCGGCCAGCGCGCGGCGTAACGCGGCATCGCAGAGCGTGCGCAGTTCCGCTTCACGTTCCGCCGAATAGCTCGTGGTAAATCCGGCGTCCACGTAGCCGGGATGACAACTCAGCTCGGTGACGCCTTCGCTCATTTCCATTTCCAAAATGTGCAGGAGATTTTCCGCGCTGATCTGTTCGGGATGCGACTCGCCGTTCCACTGGCCGTAGAACCGCGAGCAGTGATGAACCGGCCAGTGATCGCGCAGCGGCAAGCCCAGTTCCGTCGCCAGCGCAACGAACTGCGGCAGCACGCGCGGATCGCGATGCACGTTGTGATGCGAATCCAGATGCGTT
>SCTL01000312.1 GCA_004297495.1 Verrucomicrobiota bacterium | reverse complement strand
GACGAATCCCAAGAAGTGCGCGCTCACGAAGGTGGATGCCACCGGCACGAAGCTCATTCCCATTTTCGACGTGCGGGACGGCGTGTGGGGCATCAAGCCGCGCAATCGCGAGCAGCATTACGCGTTCGACGCGCTGCTCGATGACCGCGTCAAACTCGTCACGCTCATGGGCAAAGCCGGCACGGGAAAGACTTTGATGGCGATGGCCGCCGGATTGAAACGCACCGTGCTCGACCGCGAATTCCGCCGCGTCGTCGTCGCGCGCCCAACGATTTCCATGGGCAAGGAACTTGGCTTCCTACCCGGTTCGCTCGAAGAGAAGCTCGCACCGTGGATGCAGCCGATTCACGACGCGCTGGAAATGTTGAGCGACTTGAACATGGGCCACGAGCATCGGCGCGGCGGCGATCTCATGCGCAGCGGCAGCATCGTGGTCGAGGCGTTGAGCTACATTCGCGGACGCAGCATCGCGAATCAGTTCATGATCATTGACGAGGCGCAGAACCTGACGCCGCTCGAAGTGAAGACCATCGTCACGCGCGTCGGCAACGGCACGAAGATCGTCTTCACCGGCGACCCCTACCAGATTGACAATCCCTACGTGGACGGCTCATCCAACGGCTTCAACTACATCGTGAGCAAGTTCCGTCCGGAAGCCGTGGCGGCGCACGTGGAATTGCAAAAAGGCGAACGCTCCGAACTCGCGGAACTGGCGGCGAACATTCTCTGAGTCGGACTGGTGCGAACTGGGCGTTTGATCGCCAACCCTCGCCTCATCGCCGCGCTTCGCGAAGTCCGGTTCGCCTACTGGATTCCCAGAAGTTCCACTTCAAAAACCAACGTGCTGTTTGGTGGAATTTTCGGGCTGGGGCTGTTGGGGCCGTAGGCGAGGCTGGGTGGAATCTCGAATTTGAACTTGTCCCCGACCTTCATGAGCTGGAGGCCCTCGGTCCAACCGGCAATCACGCGGTTCAGCGGGAAGCTGATCGGTTGTCCCCGTTCCACGGAACTGTCGAACACGGTGCCGTTCAGCAACGTGCCGTGGTAATGCACGTTCACGGTGTCGGTGGCTTTGGGAGAAACCGTGCCAGCGCCGTGCTTCAGCACCAGATACTTTAGCCCGCTGGCGGTGGTTTTCATTTCGTTGTTTGTAGCGGCGGCGGCGGCCGGAGTCGTGCCGGCGTTGTTGCTGGTGGGCGCGGCTTTATCGCAGCCCACGAGGCACAGAGTCGCGCCCAAGGTCATACAGAGTCTTCGCATCATAAGAGATAGGTTGCTGTTTGTCGCAGCGAGGTTGCAGCTTCGTAAATCTTCGAAGGCGGGTCAATGGCCTTGTCCCGAAACCGGCAACAAACTGGAAAGCGAGTGGTGGTAGGTGATGGATTCGAACCATCGAAGGCGTAAGCCAGCAGATTTACAGTCTGCCCCCGTTGGCCACTTGGGTAACCTACCACGAAGGGGCGCAGATTAAGCCAAACCAGCCCCGCCTTGTCAATCCGCGCGCGTGTCGCCAGGGTGAACGCATCTCATTTCATCAGTCGCGGCGGGCCTGGGTGACGGGTGTCGAGCGACGGGAAATCGCGTCACGCGTCCCGTTCCACTTTTGCCGATTGACTCGCCGCGCGAGTTCCGCAGAGTGTTGCGCGCCATGATAAAAATTCAGCGCGCTCTGCTTTCTGTTTCCGACAAGACCGGGTTGCTGCCCTTTGCCCAAACTCTCGCCGCCGCCGGCGTGGAATTGATTTCCACCGGCGGCACAGCCAAGGCCCTGCGCGACGCCGGTCTCGCGGTCAAAGACATCAGCGAGCACACCGGCTTTCCGGAAATGCTCGATGGCCGCGTGAAGACGTTGCATCCGAAAGTCCACGGCGGCCTGCTCTACATTCGCGGCAACGCGGCGCACGAAGCGGCGGTGAAAGAGTACGGCATCACGCCGATTGATCTGGTCGTGGTGAATCTTTATCCCTTCGAGGCGACCGTGGCGAAGCCGAACGTGGCGCTGCACGACGCCATCGAGAACATTGACATCGGCGGGCCTTCGATGCTGCGCAGCGCGGCGAAAAATCACGAGAGCGTGACGGTGATCGTGGACCCGGCGGACTATGCGGAAGTGGCGAAACAAATTTCCGAGCAAGGCAACACCACACTGGAACTGCGCCGCAAACTTTGCGCGAAAGTTTATGCGCGCACGGCGGCGTATGACGCGGCCATCGCGGCACATCTAAGTTCCGAATTCCGAGTTTCGAGTTCCGGGTTGCCAGCGGCACTGACGATTTCCGCGCCGCTGGCGCAGCCGTTGCGTTACGGCGAAAACCCGCATCAGGCGGCGGCGCTCTACGGGAAGTTTCACGATCACTTCCAGCAACTGCACGGCAAGGAACTTTCCTACAACAACATTCTCGATCTCACGGCGGCGGCGGCGCTGATCGCGGAGTTCAATGCCGACGGGCCCACGCTGGCGATTCTCAAACACACGAATCCCTGCGGCGTGGGGCAGGGCGCGAGCCTGCGCGAGGCGTGGGACCGGGCTTTTGCCACGGACAAGCAGGCGCCCTTCGGCGGCATCATCGCCGTGAACCAAACTCTCGACGCGGCGTGCGCGGAGGCGATTGCGGAAATTTTCAGCGAAGTGATCGTGGCACCTGACTTTTCAGCCGACGCGCTGGCGATTTTGCAGAAGAAGAAGAATCTGCGGTTGTTGAAGCTGCTCAAGTCACCGCACGGTTCATCGTTGATGGACGTGCGGAGCGTGGGGGCGGATTCGTTTCTCCTGCAACAGCGCGATTTGAAGCTCACAACCACGACGGACTTGAAGGTCGTGACGAAGCGGCAGCCAACGGAAGCGGAGTTGCGCGCGATGCTGTTCGGCTGGCGCGTGGTGAAGCATTTGAAATCGAACGCAATTCTTTACTGCGGCGAAGGCCACACGCTGGGCGTGGGGGCGGGGCAGATGAGCCGCGTGGATTCGAGCCGCATCGCAGTGTGGAAGGCGGGCGAGGCGAAACTTTCTCTCAAGGACAGCGTCGTTTGCAGCGATGCATTTTTTCCATTTGCGGACGGACTCATTGCGGCGGCGGAGGCGGGCGCGACGGCGGCAATTCAGCCGGGCGGTTCCGTGCGCGACGCGGAAGTGATCGCGGCGGCGGATGAACGCGGGTTGACGATGGCGTTCACGGGCACGCGACATTTCCGGCATTGAAGGAGGTTTGAGTAGAGTTTTGTGGTCGGCGGAATTACCCCTCACCCCGGCCCTCTCCCCTCGGAGGGGAGAGGGAGGAGCGACGGACGCGCGCCGGAGTTGGCATTGCGTTTTGACGGTTGCGGCGCAGTCGGTCTGGACTACGGCAGAAAACGATAGATCAGCAGGAGTTGGCCGGCGGTAATGCCGGCGATGAGCGCCCAGATGAACAGTTCGCGAAGGCGCAGGGGGCGTTGCGGCGGCGTGGCGAGCCAGAAGCGCATTTTCACCGAGCCGGCTTCGATGGAATCGCCATTGTGCAGACGGACTTCAGAACCGGCCTGATGATTGACGGTGACGAGCGCGGCGGATTGCGGCGATAACGTCACGCCGTCCGGAATTTCGCAGTCGAGCGTGAAGTGCGTGTCCCAGACGCCCGGGTCTTCGAGCCGCAGATCATTGGCCGTCGAGCGGCCCACGCGTACAGGAAAATGGCGGGCCGTCCAAGTGACGCCCGCCATGCTTCCCGAGAGAATCTGGAGTTGAATCATCCGCTAGAGCGACCAGGCGGACTTGCGAAACACGTGAATCTTGTCACCCGGAAAGACGACCGGATCCTGCGTGGGGTCTTCGAGCGCCTTCAGACAATTGACCTTGATGATCGTGCCGTCCGCCCGGGTCAGTCGCACGGTCTTCTTGTTGGCCCAGTCGTTGAAGTCGCCCGCGGACGCGATGGCCTTGGTGACGGTGGTTTCGCCGGTGTAGATTTGCCGGCCCGGACCTTTGACTTCGCCGCTCACGTAGTAGAACCGGTCGGCCGTGCTCACGGTGACGGTGAGGAAGACGTAATACTTGGGCACGTAGCGATCGTGGATTTCCTTTTGCAACTCGCCCTGGCTGCGTCCGGCGGCTTTGACGGAGTTGATGAGCGGCAGGGTGATGGTGCCGTCTTCCTTGATGCGCTCGATGTGCGGTTGAATGGGAGTGTCCACACCGGAGAAGACCACCGTGATTGGATCGCCGATGCGGAAAGTTTCCACGTTCGGATTCCTGGGCTTGTTGGTCTCTTTTTTGGAATCATTGCTTCCCGAAGTGGCTTTGCCGCCATCGGTGAACGTGAGTTCCGGTGAGGAGGAGAAGCGCGGCTCCGGTGCCGAGGCGCAACCGGCGAAGATCAGCGCAAGAGCCGCCAGGGTGAGCGCGCAGGGCGCAAATCGTTTCAATGTCATGCCAGCCAATTTCATGTGGATGTCTTGTTGCGTGTCGGATCAATACTTCGGTTTGATTTCGACCTTGGCCTTTTTGGCATCGCCCTTGTGTTCGCCCTCGGTCATGGAGTCTTCGTTCTTCGAGTAGTAGTCGTGGTAGTAGCCGCTGTAGTAGTAGTAGCTTTCGTCCTGCGACATGTTGATGTTGTTGAGAACGATGCCGACGAGGTTGCCGCCGACTTTTTCGATGAGTTGCTTGGCGCGAATGTTCATCGGCTGCGGATAGCGGCGGTATTGAATGACCTGGAGCGTGATATCCACTTCGCTGGCGAGAATGGAGGCGTCGCTGACGCCCATGATCGGCGGCGAGTCGAGGAAAACGTAATCGTAGCGCTGCTTGAGTCCGGAGATGAGGTCTTTCATCTGGTTGGAACTCAGGATGCCGAGCGAACTGCTGGGGAGTTTGCCGCTGGGCAGGAAGTCGAGGTTCGCCACATTGCTGTGCTGGATGACTTCTTCGAGCTTGTTCTGCTTGAGCAGATAATTCGTGAGGCCGAGGCTGTTGCTGACGCCGAGCATCTTGTGGAGCGTGGGGCGGCGCAAGTCGGAGTCCACCACGACAACGCGCGAGTCGGCTTGCGCGAAGACGGTGGCGAGGTTCATCACGGTGGTGGATTTGCCTTCGCCGGCGCCAGCGCTGACAATCGCGATGGAGTTGAGTTTGTCGTCCTTGCGGGAGAACAGCAGGTTCGTGCGCAGGACGCGGTAGGCCTCGGCGTGCGGGCTTTCGGAGCCTTCCTCAAAAAGATAACCGACGTTTTGGGGAATGACGCCGAGCACCGGTGACTGGAGCGTGCGTTCGACGTCGTCAATGGTCTTCACGCTGGTGTCGAGGTATTCGATAAAGAAGGCGAGGCCGACGCCCACCACGAGGCCGATGATGACACCCAAGGCGATGTTGAGGGGCTTGTTGGGGCGGACGGGCCGCGCGCCGGGCGTGGCGCGGTCAATGATTTCAACCATCGTGGTGTGGGGCAGGTTGATGTCCGTCCTTTCCTGCGCGATGCGCATGTTGAGAATGGTGCGCAGACGGATGGCCTCCTCGAGTTCGCGTTTCTTCTCGAAATACGGCCGGCATTTCTCGGCTTTGTCGCGGTCCACGCGCTTGGCGTCTTCGACTTGCCGCTTGAGCGCGCCAACTTCCGACCGCGCGATTTCGACCTGATTGCTCAGGCTGTACATGATGCCGGAGACGCGGGCTTCGATCTTGGTGTTGAGCAGGTCAATTTGTTTCTGCGTGTTGATGACTTCGGGGTGGTCCTCGCCGTGTTCCTTGCGGAGAGCGAGCAAGCGTTGCTCGGCAATGTT
>SCTL01000311.1 GCA_004297495.1 Verrucomicrobiota bacterium | reverse complement strand
GATTTCCAGCCAGCGATCCGGGCCGGTGAACATGCCGTCGCCTAAATGGAGCGCCACCGAAAACAGACCGTCCACTACCGGCAAAGTGGATTGCGTGTAATCAATCTGATTGCCCGCCGTGGCCGCGTCGAAGAGGCGAAATTGAAAATCAAAAGGTCCGTTCGCCGGCACGCCATTCACATTCAGCCGGCCTTGGTAAGTGAACAGAGACACAGCGCTGGCCGGAAACACGCCGGCGGACAACAGCCAGATTCCCAGCCAGGTCCAGTATGCAATTCCCCGCAGGCGGGTCTTCGCAAGAACGCCGTGGGCGCAGTTTATGGAACGAAGCGAGAGCCCCATGCCTTGATGACCCAGCCTACGCCGCACTGGCCGACGGGTCAAACCTTTCGCAGGTTTGCGCCTTCTCCGGGGAAAAGTAAAAAGGGCGACACGAGCTCGGGTGCCGCCCTTTCTACAACAGCTCCCTACCTATGATAAAGGGATGAGGAACTAAAACGACGATAGGAGGGGATGAAAATCAATCAACAAGAAAATGGAGAAAACTGTTCACAGTCCGCGCCGCAACGGGCGACGGGAAATAACAAAGGCCGGGGATCGCTCCCCGGCCCTCGCCGTGCATTGCCTCGGTTCTTACGAGCAGCCCAGGCTCTCGCCGCAATTCAGACACTTGTAGCACGCGCCGTTGCGCACGGCCACGTTGCCGCAGTTCGGACACGTCGGCGCGTCCTGTTGGAGGTGCGCCAGGGAATCGCTCAAGGTCTTGATGGTCTTTCCGCCGGCGGGTGGGGGCACTTTGCCCGGGCCACCGGCTTTGATGTCCATCACGTCGGTGTCGTCGGACAACGCGAGTTCAGGCACCGGCCGGTTTATTTTTTTTTTCATCTCTTCGAGCAACCCCGGCATCACGAGTTCCGGTTGATTGCGCGAGATGTTGTTGGCTTCGCGATAGCCCGGCACGAACTGCATCGCCATCCAGCGGAAGACGTAATCGGTGATCGAGGCCGCGTTGCGAATCTCGGGATTCCGCGTGTAGCCGCTCGGCTCGAACCGCTGATGCGCGAACTTGCGCACGAGCGCCTCCAGCGGCACGCCGTATTGCAGCGCCATGCTGGTGAGCGTGCCAATGGCGTCCATCAAGCCACCGATGGTCGAACCTTCCTTGGCCATCGTGACGAACAATTCGCCCGGCTGGCCATCCTCGAACAGACCGACGGTGAGGTAGCCCTCGTGGCCCGCGATGTCGAACTTGTGCGTCAACGCCGTGCGCGTGTCACTGAGCCGGCGGCGCAACGGTTTGCCCGCTTCGCTTTGCAGGTGCGCGATCTGGGCTTCGAGTTCCTTCACCCGCGCGATGAGTTCCGAGGCCAGAACATTGTTGTTGTCCGTCTTGGCTACGCCTTCTTCCGTCTTCTTGGTGTTCAACGGCTGCGAACGTTTCGAGCCGTCGCGATAAATTGCCACGCACTTGAGGCCCATTTTCCACGCCTCGACGTAGGTGTTGCGGATGTCTTCCACCTTGCAGTCGTTCGGCATGTTCACGGTCTTGGAGATCGCGCCGCTGATGAACGGCTGCGCCGCCGCCATCATTTTCAAGTGCGCCATGTAGCTGATGCTGCGCTTGCCGCGATACGCCTTGAACGCGCAATCGAAAACCGGCAGGTGCTGCGGCTTGAGTCCGCTGCGGACGGTCGCGCCGTTTTCCTCGACGTCTTCAATCGTGTCGAACTTCTCAACGTGCGCGATGATCGCTTCGATTTCCTTCGCGCCATAACCGAGACGGCGCAACGCGTCGGGCACGCCGCGATTGACGAGCTTCAACATGCCGCCGCCGGCGAGCAGTTTGTATTTCACCAGCGCGATGTCCGGCTCAACGCCCGTGGTGTCGCAATCCATCAGGAACGCAATCGTGCCCGTCGGCGCGAGCACGGTGACTTGGGCGTTGCGATAGCCGACCTGCTTGCCGCGCGCGAGGGCGCGATCCCAGCACTCGCGTGCCTCGGCCTTGAGATAACCGAACTCCGCGCTCGGATGAATGTCTTCCACGGCTTCGCGGTGCAGCTTGATCACGCCGAGCGTGGATTCCACGTTGTCCTTCTTGACCGGCTTCTGCACGCCGGCGCAATGGGAGTCGCGATAACCGGGGAACGCGCCGATCGTCGCCGCAATTTCCGCGCTCTGCTCGTAAGCGTGGCCCGTCATGATCGCCGTGATCGCGCCCGCGAGCGCGCGGCCCTCATCGCTGTCGTAGGGCAGGCCGTAGCTCATGCAAAGCGAGCCGAGATTTGCGAAGCCGAGACCGAGCGTGCGGTAAATGTGCGAGTTGACTGCAATGTCCGGCGTGGGATAGCTCGCGTTGTCCACGAGAATTTCCTGCGCCGTGATGTAAAGACGAATGGCGGCCTTGAAGCGTTCGATGTCGAACGTGCCGTTCTCGCGCTTGAATTTCATCAGGTTCAGCGAGGCGAGATTGCAGGCGGTGTTGTTCAGGAACACGTATTCGCTGCACGGGTTCGTGGAGTGAATCGCTTCCGTGCCTTTGCAGGTGTGCCATTTCTGGATCGCGCCGTCATACTGCATTCCGGGATCGCCGCAAATCCACGTGCCCTCGGCAATTTTGTCGAGCAGCTTGCTGGCGTCCTTCTTTTCGAGCTGTTTGCCGGTCGTGATCGAGCGCGTCCACCAAGGCGTGCCTTCGATGGCGGCCTTCATGAACTCATCGCTGGCGCGCACGGAAAGATTTTCGTTCTGATACATCACGCTGCCGTAGGCTTCGCCGTTGTAGGAACCGTCGTAGCCCTGCTCGATCAACGCCCACGCCTTCTTTTCCTCGCGCTGTTTGGCGTCAATGAACTCCTCGATGTCGCCGTGCCAGTCGCGCAACGTGTTCATCTTCGCCGCGCGACGCGTCTTGCCGCCGGATTTCACGACGTTCGCCACTTGATCATAAACCTTGAGGAAGCTCATCGGCCCACTCGGACGCCCGCCGCCGCTGAGTTTCTCGCGGCTGGAGCGAATCGGCGAAAGGTCCGTGCCCGTGCCCGAGCCGAACTTGAAGAGCATCGCCTCCGCGTGCGCGAGCTTCATGATGCTTTCCATGTTGTCATCCACCGACTGGATGAAACACGCGCTGCATTGCGGGAAAATATACTGTGTTGGTGCGCGCTCGGCCTGGCCGGTCTTGCGATTGTAGAACCAGTTGCCTTTGCACGACGTGTTGCCCACGCCGTACTCGTGATGCAGGCCGACGTTGAACCACACCGGCGAATTGAACGCCCCGTATTGGTTCAGGCAAAGCCAGGTCAGTTCCTCGTAGAAAATCTCGCCGTCGGCTTTGCTGAAGTAGCCGTCCTTGACGCCCCAGTCCGCGATGGTGCGGGTGATGCGATGGATGAGCTGGCGCACGGAAGTCTCGCGCTCGGAAGTGTGTTGCTCGCCGTAAAAGTACTTCGAGACGACGACCTTGGTCGCGAGCACCGACCACGACTTCGGCACTTCGACGTTTTCCTGTTTGAAGATGACCTTGCCGGCGTCGTCGGTGATTTCAGCGGTGCGTCGGTCCCATTCGATTTGATCGAACGGCTTGACCTTCGCATCGCTGAAAACGCGCTCGATGCGCAGTTGTTTTTTGCCGGCAGAACCAGCGTTCTTGGAAGTCCGGGTGGCCGCGACTGCGGGCGCGCGGCGACGGCTCGCATGCGGGATCGTTGCTGTCATTTCTTCACGTGCGTCAATCATGTTAGTCTTGCGTTAAAATATTCACCGAACGGCAGTCCAAGGCGAAAAATCGCCCACAAAAGGTCAGACAAAATCGCTAATTACCTCGGAAAACCGGGCTTTTCTACTGAAAGCCTGCTCCCCAATCTGTTGGGGAGCGGGTGTGATTCTGCTACCACTGGTTGTGGCGCTCAAGGAATTTTTTTAAAAAAGTTACCCCAAGAATATTCACCGCGATTTTACGGGGGAAAATGCAAAATTTATTCGGCGCTGAATCAGGAAACCGAAAGTTATTCAGAACTGCGAATAACTTATTCTGAACAAATTCAGCGTCCGCGACGGAATTTCGGCACGCGGGATGCCTCAGTTGCGGCGGATTATGGTGGTTGTAGTAAGCAACACGCAAAGTCTCAGTTGGCTGGTTCCAGATTTCGTGAACCCGACGGATTCAACACGGAGTCAATCATGCAAAAATGTTGCCCGCCTGCGATCATTGAGAACTTCATCCTTCCATAGCGGCCATCGGCAAGCCGGTAATAAAATTGCAAATCAACTTGGCTGTTCCAATTAGTGATGCCAACGGGCATGTTGATTTCGGTCGTTGGCTTATACCCGATTTCCGGCGCTAAAAACGGAAACTCTTCGTCTGTGGCAACAACGCCGCCGCCGGGAATCGCCACAGTGCACCGCCAATCGTACCTCTCGCCAGAGCGCTTGCCTTGATCCTTTGTCCAGCACTGCACGACTAAGTTTCCATTTTCGCCGGTGGCGTTTGCGCCGCTAACGAGATCAATGCCTACGGAGGTTCCATCACGCGGAATGCGGTAATTGCGTTTCATTGAAACCAATTCAGCAGGCGTTCCTTTCTTTCGCAGAACAAAGATAACGGGGTTTTGCGGATCAGCAGAGAATTCCGGGGCTTCTGCCGGCCCATACCTAGCTCCACCACTGCGCGGATAATAACCTTCTTTGGCGACTAAAATCCCCAAGTTGGGCCCACGCTCACTGCGAAGCGAAAAACCCCCTTCAGCATCGCTGAAAATATTCGTGTGCCTGTTACCATCTTCCGCAGGGAACTCAACCCAATTGAAGCTGATCGTCGCACCCGCGATTGAATTAGTGTGTTCATCTACCACCTTGCCGTAGAACTCAATTGGCGTTTGCCACAATGCTAATCGCTTTGCCGCGACCGGATTTGTTGTCGCGAGTGCTTTAACCAACGGGGACACAGTTGGCGGAAGCGCCAGCACTCGCATCGCGTTTGAAGTTCTTTGGTTGTCAACCGGGATAGCGGCCTGTGATTCTCTCAACGGATTCGTTGAAGAGTTCTCCATTGCCCGACTTGCGGCTGATTCCCGTTGGTCAGCTGCGACGGGGTTCGGCACGCCAGCCCTCTTTTGCAAGAAGAACACGAGCGCGATACAAAGCGCTAGAATTGCAATTCCAGTTATCCAAATTCCTTTTCTCATGGTGCAGGTAGGATTCCACAACTTATTAAAACTTGTTGAAAATATGGACGCGTTGACTGAATCGGTCGCACCCACTGTGCGCTATGGTCGGCTGGAAATGAATCTTTGAATCCGTATCTGGTGTTTAGGTCAATCCCTGAACTGATTACACCGTGTCCAGTTTCCGGCGGGGTTCCGCCAATGGGCCAAGTCCGCGAACGAGAAATCATAGCTCGCGATTCCTGCGGATCGGTTACCAAGTATGAGGAAAGTATCCAGTTGTGCCACCAGCCGTTCGTTCCGTCGTAATCATAGAACTTGCCTGGGTGAATCTGATTCTCCGCGAGCCCGTTCGGTTTTGCGACAGCCTGATCCAACATCCAAACAGCTAGGACCGGGTCATTCGTATTGTAAAAGTTCACGATTTGTCCAGGTAAGTTGGTGTACGCGCCGCGATAACCCATTGGCTGCCATTCCGGCGTGTGAAATCCGGGAACCGATTCGGCAGCCATCAGGTATGAATCCGTCGGCGCATTCACGTCATAAGCGCTGGCCGGCAGTGCGCTCTGGCTGAGAATATAAGTATCGAAAGTTACGCCGCCTTGCTTAATTGCTTCGCTCACAACGGCATTCCCCTGACTATGTCCCAAGACATGCAAACGATAGTTCGGAAGACGAGCTTGCAACTGAGACGCGTAGGCCGCGAACCCGATGCCGGCCTTGTACGCCTTGATTTCGCTCTGGTTGAAAACAGCCGCACGAGTCTGTAGCAACGACCAGTCGAGACGTTCGCATGGCCATTCCACCGTCGCGAATTTCCCTCGGTAACCCGATTGATACAGCCGTTTGAACACCGTATCACTCTCATTTCGCCAATCTGCAACCGAGACATTGAAACCGTGAACAAACACAATGATGTCTTGATCGTCACCGAGCGCTGACGCCTTGGCGTATTCCACAATTTGAACGGCGCTCGTCATGTTGCTGATTGCACCGCTGACAGTGTTGGTGATGACGGCTCGTTCATAAAAATGTTTCACGTCGTGCAAGTCTAGCCAAGCACTGGTTTGGGCAATTACGGTTGTTCCTCTTGAAACGGTCAATACCAATTCACCTTTGCCGCCGGTTGTGCCCGCGCCTTCAAACAAGAAGTATTTGTTTCCCGCGTTCGTGAACAGGTTGCTCGGCAACGTGAGTGAATTTGTGGAAGAAATGGTGCGATACTTTTGACCAGGTCCGACACCGTAAGGATCATAAACCTGTGCCGCCGCAATATTCGTGTTCGACAGATAAAGATTGCCCCCGTTCGTTTCGACTGCGCTAACCAGATTGATGGCCGGATTGCCACTGATTGCATTCATGCTCAAGGTGACTTGATAGCCGATGGGAAGTGCGGGCATTCCGCAAATCCACAGCCGGGCAAAATCCTCCAAGTCCCGTTGACAAGTGATACCCGGGTCAGAGTAATTCGCCCTATATCTGTTGTCTCCTTCATGTCCAAAAACATCAGCACTGCCTGATGAGAAATCATAGTCATTGTTGACCCAAAAAACGAAAGGGCTCTCTGCTGACGTGTTGTCCGGCCCGGCGTAGCTTAAATCCATGTTCCCGTCGTTGTTCACGTCGAGTTGAATTTTAACTGCATGGACGGTGCATTGTCCCGTTGTTGCAGTTAGTCCATCAGGTTTGGTGGTCAGAACGACCGAGCCGGGCTCAGTGGCAAAGAATTCTCCATACTCAGAAAGGATTCCGGCTTTGTTAGTGGTGGCATTTCCGTAAGCATCTGCTTTGTAAGCTTTGTCAAAGTATTGCTCGGGATAGGCAAACACGCCCCCGTATCCATTTTGAAGTGACTGCTTCGCCCACGCTGTGATGCTAAATGGCTGTCCGACAGAAGCAATAAACAGGGACCGCGTTGAGTTGGTTGTGCTGAAACTCGGTTCGCCGGGTAGCGGATCAATGTAGTGCTGGGCAAAATAATATCCGCTCGGACTCAATACTGGCTGGTCAAATTCTCTGTACCAACTCCCTTCGACCGACAAATCAGTAAGATTGCCTATGCTCGCGGTTGGAAACGGCGGAGGCGTGCCGTGTCCAGGCCATTTGAAAGAATTCAGCGGAAGCCCGTAAACATTATTCATGGCCGCAACGTAATAATTCGTCGTTACAAACGGGGATTCCCAAAATGGATCTGGCCCGTTGATCCAATAAATCCAACGAGTGGCGGTACTGG
>SCTL01000310.1 GCA_004297495.1 Verrucomicrobiota bacterium | reverse complement strand
CCGTGGACGTCATTCCACTTGGCGTATCACGCGGCAATGACGTATTCGTCCAAAAAGTTCAAGTGCCGGCGAAGTTGAAGAAGGGACAGACCTTCGAAGTAAAAATCTTCGTGCAAGCGGACGAGGCGACGCCAGCGACGGTGAAGCTGTATCGCAACGAGCAATTTCTCGGCGAACAGAAGGTGAAGTTGGAGGCGGGAAAAAATCTGTTCACGTTCCCGCAGACGTTGCCCGATCCGGGCTTCTACGGCTACGACGTGCGCGTGGAGGCGCCGGGCGACACCTTGCCGCAGAACAATCGCGCCACGGGTTTTTCCAGCGTGAAGGGCGATCCGCGCGTCCTCGTGATCTCGTCCGATCCGGACCTGGACCGCCAGATGGCGGCGGCGTTGCAATCGGCGCGGCTGGAAATTCACCTCACCGGCTTGAACGGGATTCCCAGTTCGCTCGCCGAGATGGACAGTTACGACGCGATTTTTCTGAACAACATCTCCGCCGGCGATCTGGGCCGCGACACGATGCAGCGGTTGGAGAGCGCGGTGCGGGATTTTGGCGTTGGGCTCGTGTGCGTGGGCGGCGAGAACGCCTACGCGGCGGGCGGCTATCGCAACACGCCGTTGGAAACCACGCTGCCGGTGAGCATGGAACTGGACAGCAAAAAAGTTTTGCCGCGCGGCGCGGTGGTGCTGGTGATGCACGGGATGGAATTCGCCAACGGCAATCAGGTGGCGCGCGATTGCGCTTTGGGCTGCTTGCAGGCGCTCGGGCCGGATGACGAACTGGGCGTGGTTCTGTGGGACGGCACGGACAAGTGGTTGCATGAGTTGCAGCGCGTCGGTGACAAAAAGGCGGCGGGCCGCGCCATCGCCGGCATGAACCAGGGCGACCTCGGCGATTTCGGCGGCATCATGCGGCAGGCGCACGCGGCGTTGAAGAAATCCACGGCCAACTTGAAACACATCATCGTGTTTAGCGACGGTGATCCCGCGCCGCCGTCCAAGGCCATGATGGATGAAATCGTCGGCGACCGCATCACAGTGAGCACGGTGTTGATCGCGGGCCACGTCGGGCCGCAGACGATGATGTGGATGGCGGAGAATGGCAAAGGACGCTTTTACGAAATCCACAATCCGAACGATCTCCCGCAGGTTTTCATCAAGGAAACTTCCGTGATTTTGAAATCGGCGATTTACGAAGAGCCGTTCAAACCGCAGCAACGCGCGGCGAGCGAGCTGATCAGCGGCATCGGCAGCGGGGAATATCCAAACCTGTTCGGCTACGTGGCGACGACGCAAAAGCCGCGCGCCGAGACGCCGCTCTGGACGCCGAAGGGCGATCCGCTGCTCGCGCACTGGCACTATGGCTTGGGCCGCGCGGTGGCATTCACGAGCGACGCGCGACCGAAGTGGGCGCGCAACTGGATCGGCTGGGATCGCTACAAACAATTCTGGTCGCAGATCGCGCAGTGGAGTTTGCGGCAACTGGAGAACGCGGACTTCACTTCGGACGTGATCGTCGAGAAAGGCGAAGGCTCGATCAACGTCGAGGCGCTCGATGAAAAGGGGAACTACCGGAACTTTCTGGATTTGCGCGCGAACGTCGTCGGGCCGAAAGGCGAACGGCAGAGCGTGAGACTGGAACAGACCGGGCCGGGGCATTACGAAGTGAAATTTCCGACGAAAGAAGTCGGGGCGTATCTGGTCAACTTGATGCAGATGGAAAATGGCGAAGCCGTCGCCGGACAGGTCGTGGGCGCGAGCGTGAATTATTCGCCGGAGTTCGCCGAGCATGAGCCGAATCTGAATTTGCTGCGTCGCCTCGCCGAAACGGGCGGCGGGAAAATTCTCGACCCGAGTTCGACGGACAATCCGTTTACGCACGACCGGATGAAAACCAGTCAGCCGAAAAATCTTTGGGAATGGCTGCTGAAGCTCGCGATCATTCTCTTCGTGCTCGACGTGGGTGTGCGGCGGATTCAGCTCGATCAGGAAGAATGGGCGAAGGCTACCGCCACTTTGCGGCGATGGGTTTTCTTCTGGCATCCGAAGCCCGTGCCGCATCACGACGAATCGCTGGCGACGCTACTCGCGCGGCGTGACGTCGTGCGTTCCTCTCGCACCGGCGCGGGCACGGAGGCGCGTCCGGATTTGTTCCGTCCCGAGCAAGCGCCCGCACCGATGGAAGTTCCTGGCGACACGTCGAGACCGGTTGCTCCGACGACACCGGCGGCCACACCAACGCCCGCGCCGGAGGAAAAACCGGAGACCACCAGCCGGCTGTTGGAAGCAAAGAAGCGGGCGCAAAGACGGCGGCAGTGAGCGACGGCGCGCGACCGTCCCGGTCGCAGTACTCGCGAACGCCGGGGGAAACAGGAAATTAGAGCGGTAGCCAGAATCCATTTCCGGACTCAGGGGAAACATTCAACATTCAACATTCAATACTGAACGTCGAAGGGTCGGTGCCGGCGCGCTAGTGCGTTGGGAGTTGAATGTTGAATGTTGAATGTTTTCGGAAATTATTTCTGGCAACCGCTCTAGCAAAGCCTCTTCCGTGGTCACGCGCTGCGGGCGGGACGCCCACGCGCCGGTGGAAAAACATTGCGGAAGCGGGCCGGGTTTGGCTTTATCTGCGCCGGAATCGCGCCACGCATGAACCGCTGTCGAATGCAGATTTTTTATTCCGGTCGCGTGCAGGGTGTCGGGTTTCGATATACCGTCAAGTCGGTTGCCGCAGGCTTCGACATCGTGGGCACGGTGAGAAACTTGATGGATGGCCGGGTGGAATTGATCGCCGAAGGCACGAAGGAAGAGTTGAATGCGTTTCGCGCGGCGATTCCCGAGGCGGGACTGGCGGCGAACATCCGCGACGAAGCGGTGGCCTGGAGCGAGGCACGGGGCGGGTTTCGCGGATTTGAGATAGCGCGTTAGGAATTTAATGAAGTTTGCAATCATAGCCGACATTCACGCCAACCTGGAGGCTTTCCAGGTTGTCTTGGAGGACATCAAACAACAGAACTGCACGCATTACGCGTGTCTGGGCGACGTCGTCGGCTACAACGCCAATCCCAAGGAGTGCCTCGACATCGTGCGCGCGATGGGCATGCCGTGCGTGAAGGGCAATCACGACGAATACTGTTCCTCGGAGGAAAATCTCGAAGGCTTCAATCCCGCCGCCGCCGAAGCCGTGAACTGGACCCGCAAGCAACTGAGCGACGCGGACCGCCAGTGGTTGCGCGATCTGAAATATACGCGCATGGTCACGAGCTTCACCATCGTTCACGCCACGCTCGACGGCCCGCAACGCTGGGGCTACGTGTTCGACAAACTCGCCGCCGCCGCCAGTTTCACTTACCAGAACACGGCGGTTTGTTTCTTCGGTCACACGCACGTCCCGGTGGCGTTCATGCGCGACACACAGGTGCGCGGCGGGACGTATTCCAAATTCCGCGTCGAGCCGGGCAAGAAATATTTTGTGAACGTCGGCGCCGTCGGCCAGCCGCGTGATGGCAATCCCAAAGCCTCCTACGTGGTGTATGACGTTTACGAAGGCAGCATTGAGATACGCCGGCTCGATTACG
>SCTL01000309.1 GCA_004297495.1 Verrucomicrobiota bacterium | reverse complement strand
CACGGGCCGCAAGCATCAAATCCGCATTCACCTCGCGCATGTCGGCCATCCGATCGTTGGCGACAAAATTTACGGCGGCGACGAAAACCTTTATCTCGCGTTGGTCGAACGACGGCTCACGGCGCAGGACCGCGAACGGCTCATTCTGCCCAACCAAGCTTTGCACGCGGCGGTGGTGCGGTTCATCTGGCGCGGCGAGGCACGCGAGTTCCGCGCCCCGCCGGAAGCGTGCTTCGCGGAGTTTGCAGCGGGATGAGCCGGGAGGAAGCAACGTGCCGCGCACCGTTTGAGTTTGCCCAACACGCTGTTCTCTGGCACAAAGCCACGCGCATTTATGGAATTCAAACGCAGTTCAGTCGGGTTCAGTCTCGCCGTGGCCGGCCTGGTTTTTTGCGGGTGCGGCAAAACGGAATCGCCCGCCGTCAAAAAGGAAACGCCCGCGACCAACGCCGTCAACACCACCTCAGCGCCCGCGACATTGCCGGTGCGAGAGGTTTCCCGCCTGCACTGGCTCGGCAAACGTCAGCTCGGCAGCGCGACCAATTCCACGCTGCTCGCCGTCTGGCGTCTGCCGGAAAGCGCGCGGCTCGAAGCGCACATTCTCGACCGGCTCGCGCTCGCGCCGTGGCGGTTACTGAAAAGCGACACGGCCACCAACGGCGCGCCGACCGTGTTGCTCAGGCCCTTGCTGCAAGACCTGCTCGACGAGGAAGTTTACGCGGAAGTTTTTCATCCCACGAATCAGCCTGCACAATTCACGCTCGCGGTCCGCGTCAGCGCCGAGCGCGGCGAATTGTGGCGGACAAATCTCGCCACGGTCGTCGCCTCGCTGACGGGCGTTCAACCGGCGGCGCAAGGCGGCGGATGGTCGGCGGCGAGCACCAATCGGCCGGCACACTTCGAACTGGCCCGCAAAGGCGATTGGACGGTGGTGCTGATTTCGTCGGACCTGAAAGCCACGATGTCTGACGCTCTCGCGCGTGCGGAAAGCGGACGTGCGGCGTTCAGCAAAACCGGCACGGATAATTTCCTCGCGGCGGAACTGGATTTGGACCGGTTGGCTGATGTTGTCGCCTTCAATCGCGCGTTGGCAACGAATCTGCCACGCGTCAGTCTTGCGCTGGGTTGTCCGGCGAGCAACGTGGTCACGACTGCGACCCTGGAGTTTCCGCAACCGCTCGGCCTCACACTCGATCCGTGGAGGACACCGACGAATCTGATTCACGGCCCACTGCACAGCTTCACGGCCGTGCGCGGAGTCCAATCGCTGCTCGGTTCCTCGGCGCTCTGGAAAAACTACGGCAGCGGCGACGCGCCGAACCAGGCGTTCTTCTGGGCGCAACAACCCGCGCCGTTTCTCACGTTCATGGCCCTGCCGCTCGCGGACCCGGCCAAAGTCGTTGGCACGTTCGCCGAACACGCACTGGAAAATTCGCGGCCGTGGTTCGCCACGCATCGAAGCGGCCATCTCGACTGGCATCCGGAGACGTCGGTGTTTCAATGGGGCGGATTGCTGCTGATGGCGCCGTTCGCCAGGCCCGCCGAAGTGCCCGAAGGAAAATTTCTGTTCAGCAGTTTTGCGAACAGCACGCTGAACTCGCCGCCGCCCGCCACGGTCATGGACGAATTCTTGAGCCGCACGAACGCCGTTTACTACGACCGCGAACTCACCGGCGCGCGCATGGACGGCTGGATTTATCTCAGCCAGACAATCCGGCTCACGCTTTATTTCGCGCAGTTGCCCGGCGACTCGCCCTCGATCAAATGGCTGCAAGCCGCCGCGCCGAAAGTCGGCAATTCCACCACGTTCGTCACCAAGAGCGGGCCGAGCCAGTTGACTTTCTCGCGCGAATCGAGCCTCGGGCTCACGGCGCTGGAAATGCACGTGCTGGCCGAATGGGCGGAATCGCCGACGTTCCCGGTGGGCCTGCACAGCCTGGTCGCGCCGCAAATGCCGCCACCACGCCACTGAGGACCGGATTTAACAGGAGCAAACAGAGGCAACGGAGAAATGAAAACGCCAATGAAAATCGCGCTCCGGTTCGCGGTCGCCGCGCGGGAGCGGTGGGAACATTCAACATTCAACATTCAACGTTCAACATTCAACGCATGGCCGAATTCCGTCATTGGAAGTTGGAAGTTGAATGTTGAATGTTCGATGTTTTCCTCGCTCCCCACTCCGTTTCCTCCTGTTCAATTCTGATGTCCGCCCTTCCCAAAACCATGCGGGCGGTGGTTTATCGCGGCGCGAAAGATTTGCGCGTCGAAACCCTGCCCGTGCCGCGCATCGGCGCAAGTGAACTGCTCGTCAAGGTCGCCGCGTGCGGTGTGTGCCCCACTGACATCAAGAAGATTGAATACGGCACCGTGCCGCCGCCGCGCGTGTTCGGCCACGAAACGGCAGGGACGATCGTGCGCGTCGGCGCGCGCGTGCGCGGGTTTCGCGCGGGCGAACGTGTGGCGCTGCATCATCACGTGCCGTGCCTGGACTGCCACTTCTGCCGGCATCACGCGTTCGCGCAGTGCGCGACTTACAAGCGCACCGGCATCACCGCCGGCTTCGAGCCGGCGGGCGGCGGCTACGCGGAATATGTGCGCGTGCTGCCGTTCGCGCTGCCGGGCGTGGTGAAAATTCCCGCGAAGAATTCTTTTGAAGAAGGCGCGATGCTCGAACCGGTCAACACCGTTCTGAAAGCCGTGCGCCGGCTGGCATTGCAGCGCGGCGATGTCGTCCTCGTGGCCGGGCAAGGGCCGATTGGTTTGATGTTCACACGCCTGCTCCAACTCGAAGGCGCGCAAGTGCTGGCCACGGATTTGTTGAACTCGCGACTCAAGCTCGCAAGAAAGTTTGGCGCGCGTTTCACGCAGAACGCGTCGCGAGCGAAACTCTCAACTCACAACTCTCAACTCTCAACCCTGGTTTCCCGCGTCACCAAGCATCGCGGCCTCGACGCCGCCATCATCGCCGTTCCTTCCGACGCCGTGGCACTGGAAGCGCAGTCGCTGTTGCGCGGCGGCGGGCAGTTGATGCTCTTCGCGCACACCAAGCGCGGCGATGCCTTCACGCTCGATCCCGCGTCCGTGTGCGTGGATGAAAAAGATTTGCTCGGCAGCTATTCCGCCGACTTCACACTGCAACGCGAAGTCGCACGGCTGGTTTTCTCCCGCAAGCTGGACGTGCGCCCGCTGATCACGCATCGCTTCCCGCTGGAAAAAACGGCGGACGCCATCGCGCTGGCCTCGCGGCCCACGGAAGATTCGTTGAAGATCGTCGTGAGCCAGGACTGAAAGCGCGAATCGCATTGTCACCCGGCGCGGATTCAGTTCATTCTTTCGCCGCGCAATGGCCGACGAAACTCACAACCCGACTTCATCCAGCTCACTTGGTATTCTTCGTCGTCACTGGCCGCGGATCGCGTTGGGTCTGACTCTTCTGCTCGTGCTCGTGGTGCGCGTGCGGCTGCGCGACATGCCGCTCGAACGCGACGAGGGCGAATACGCCTACGCCGGCCAGCTCATCCTGCATGGCGTGCCGCCGTATCAGGAGGCGTTCAACATGAAACTGCCGGGCACTTACGCGGCCTACGCGCTGATCATGGCGGTGTTCGGACAAAGCGCGTCGGGGATTCACCTCGGACTCGCGCTGGTCAATGCCGCGTCGGTGTTCCTGATTTTTCTGATCGGGCGCGAATTGCTCGACAACGTTGCCGGCGTGGCGGCGGCCATCGCCTACGCGCTGCTGTCGCTGAGTCCCTCCGTGCTCGGACTGGCGGCGCACGCCACGCATTTCGTCGTGCTGCCCGCGCTGGCAGGTTTGTGGTG
>SCTL01000308.1 GCA_004297495.1 Verrucomicrobiota bacterium | reverse complement strand
TGTTTGCGCGGCGACGATGGCGTGGGTCAGTGTGAGTCCGTTGGTCCATTCGATTTCGTGGTTTTGCACATTGCCGGTGAAACGGATGCTCGTGCGATTGGCTTCCTGCACTTGAGCCATGGCCTGGCGCTGTCCGGCGAGGAACGCGGCGTACTCGCGCTCTTTCTCGGTGGGATGATGTTTGCAGCCGCAGATAACGGCGACAAGGAATGCCAGCGGCAAAGCAAAGTTTTTCATCTTACCTATTTCCAGGTTTCTTTTTCGCGAACTCTTTCTGGCTGCCTCCTGATGTCTCGCCAGTATTCTTCGCGAACATCATCGTCTATTTCAATGGGAGTCCGCCCCCCATACAAGCTGTCGCCTCCGTTCCGCTTTGGCCCAGAGATCCAATAGTTCTCGCCGCTGTCCACATCGTAATAGTTGGACTTGAATCCCGCGCCCTTCAAGCTCTGAAACTTTTGGCCACGATAGTAAAGTGTCCGTCCCGTTTTCGAGAACGTCACACGACCAATTCGCGCCGTACCGGTCAGGCCGCCAGCCTTCCGTTCGATGTACATGATGCGCCCGATGCTGGCCACAGCCTTCTTTGTGGCTGATGAATTGATGGAACTACTCTTAGAACCACGCTCAATCACATTTGCCAGCGCTGCTGCTTTTTTGGTCGGGCCTTTGGGCATGGCGGGAGAAGTATTCAGCAACTCGTCGGCACTTCCTGCAAAACTTCGATGCAATGCGGAATGGCCTCGAAGACGAAACCGAGACATTCGACCGCGCCGCTCGGTTTGCCGGGCAGGCAAATCACCAAACTCTTTTCCACGACGGCGGCTAGGTTGCGGGAGAGAATCGCGTTCTTGGTGATCTTCATGGATTCGGCGCGCATGACTTCGCCGAAGCCGGGCAATTCGCGGATTGCGATCTCGCGCACGGCTTCCGGTGTCACGTCGCGCAAGGCGACGCCTGTGCCGCCAGTCGTGAGAATGAGTTGGCAGCCGCGCGCAGCCTGCTCGCGAATCGCGCGCTGGATGTCGCGCTTCTCGTCCGGCACGAGTGATTCAGCCAAAACTTTCCAGCCCGAGCCTTCGGCGAATTTCTTCAGCGCCGGCCCGCCGAGATCGTCGTATTGACCACGCGAGGCCCGATCTGAAACCGTGATGATGCCGACTCGAATTTGCATGACGTCTAACGTTTGGTTTTGGAGACGAGTTTCACGTCCGTGATCCGCATGTTTTTGTCCACGGCCTTGCACATGTCGTAGATCGTCAAGGCCGCGATGCTCACGGCCGTCAGCGCCTCCATCTCGACGCCGGTCTGCGCCGCGATCTTGGCAGACGCGGTGATGACGATGCGGTCGCCGGATCGCGGCATCTCAAATTGAACTTCGCAATGCGTGATGGGCAGGGGATGGCAGAGCGGAATCAACTCGCCGGTGCGTTTCGCCGCGAGAATGCCAGCCAGCCGCGCGGTGGCGAGCACGTTGCCCTTGGCGATTTGATTCGACTTGATGAGCCGGAGCGTGGCTTTGGCGAGACGGATTTCCCCGCGCGCCACGGCTTCGCGCAGCATCACCGGCTTGGCGGAAACATCCACCATGCTGGCTTCGCCCTGGTCATTCACATGAGAAAGCTTGTTCAAGCGGGGAATGGTTTACCGTTTCGCGCGCGGAATGACAAAAAGTCTTTTTGACCCCGGAGCCTGCTGTGGCCATTGGAGGGAAAACGTGACCGCCTGGCAATGGTGGGCGCTTCTCCCTCACCCTGCCCTCTCCCATCGGGAGAGGGCAGGGTGAGGGAGAACGGAATGGCCAGCAGCGAACACGGGATTTTATTCGAGCCACTCGAAGTGAAAAGTTCGCTTGCCAAACAATTAAGCTGTGTTACGATATTTCTGTAAGAACAGAATCAACAGACCAATAGAAAGGAATCATGTATGAACTGGATCGTCAGCACTTACCTCATGTATCTCGGCATCAGCGTGGCCCTCACCGTCTGGGTCGCGCGCACGCTCCACAAGAACGGCCGGATTTTTCTCGTGGATAGCTTTCTGGGCAACGAACCGCTGGCGGATTCGGTGAATCATCTGCTGGTGGTCGGCTTTTACCTGATCAACATCGGCTACGTGACGCTGGCCTTGAAGTATGGCGTGGCCGCTACGAACGCGCAGGAGTCGTTGGAGACGCTCAGCACCAAGGTCGGATTGGTCCTGCTGGTATTGGGCTTCATGCACTTCTTCAATCTGTTCGTCTTTACGCGAATGCGCCGGCGGGCTTTGAATCATCGGCACACACCGCCGCCGCTTCCCATGGGC
>SCTL01000307.1 GCA_004297495.1 Verrucomicrobiota bacterium | reverse complement strand
CAATTTTGAACGCGACCCTGTCCAGGACCAATATCGTTCTGACATGGCCGACGAACGTCTCTGGTTTTACACTTCAATGGACCACGAACCTGTTTTCCACGAACTGGACGACTGCAACACCTTCACCCGTCACCGTGAACGGACAGAGCACCGTGACGAACTCCACCACCACGAACAAATTTAGGTTCTATCGCTTGAAGAAGTAGCATTGAGCGAGGTCGCCCAATGCGAGAACCGAGGCGTTCCTTCCTCATCATAATAAATGACGCCCCCTGTTTTCGAAGGTCGTTACTCAGTGAGTTCACTTATTTTCTTCATCGATCCGGGTGTATGAACCACCCAAAAAACTTACCGAAAGACCTACATGGTCAGCGCGAGGCTTGGCTAGAACTCGGTTCAGACAGCGTGCGATGAATCCTTCAAACGCCGATTCGGATGGCAAGTAGAGTGTGTGGAAGCCCAAATGTCTTGCAACTTTGTCTGCGCCTTCTTGCAGTCCAATCGATGTGACAATGACAGCGCCTGTTGCTCCAGTATCCTGAACGCAAAAAGCCAGGCTTCCCACCACAGCTTGATTGAGGCGCGTTGAACTCCGATCCTTACACTCAATGACCAGAAAACCGCCATCCGCGCAAACACCTTTGGCGTCAATCTCCCATGCCGTTCCACTCCGGCCTTCGATTTTCTGTTTTGCCTCGACCAAACTTATTCCGAGGAGGTCTGCGAAGTGACACACGACGTAGCGTGTCAATTCCTCGTAGTTTTCCCATTTTGCTTGAGCGGGCATCGCTTTGGAGATAGCTCTAAAGAAGCTTTCCAACTGGTAATGGTTTCTGCGGATACACGTGCAATCTTAGAGTCGGACAACTGTCGCAACAAATGGCTCGACCAAAAACAGGCCGGGCTATTCTTCGACATCCCATTCGGTTGCTCTTGTCATCAGTCACAGCACAACTCGGCTTTTCCTTTTCTGATCAAGGCGAGAGCCAAGCCCAACTCGAAATACGTTCGATGTTTATACTTTATCTTTCCATTTTCGTCTTTGCCGTCGAGTGCTTCCAAAACTGCCTTTGGCTCGAGTTTAAGCGGCCGCACATCACACGTCTCGTGTTTATCCGCTCGGTGATCCCAAGCCGCTCTGACTTGTCGATAAGTTTTATCCACACGTATTTCGCCCAGCAAGGCAGGCGATCCCATCGCCAACCCTACGCCAAATGCCGTCCACTTGATGTGATCAATATCGATTTGAACGCCGACCTCACCGAGTGTTTCTTGTTTCGCAGTCCGCCAAGGATCAGGAGATAGGTGTTCGTGTTTTAGTGATTTGGAATCTAATGGGAGTGCTACTGTGCCGCTCGACGAAGCGACCCAATCCGAAGGACTCAAAGAGTGCTTATCTTGCTGCTGGACGATGACTGCATAGCCGTCTCTTGTAATAATCAAAAGATTGACCGCCAAGAGATTGGCAGCGTTCGCGAATCCCCGCAATAGACCATCTGTTCCCCGTGAGGTTTTCAACCATTCATCAACAGTGACTTCCCGCGTCCGCAAACGAATTGTCTCATCTTCTTTGCCCAACTTGAGATTAGTCGCGTAATAGTCCAGCCATTTCGCTGGCTGGACAGAAACCTTCAGAACGTTGCGTCCCTCTTGTGTAACATCTCGCACCCGCCACACATCACCGTCAAACACTTCAGTATCCTTCTTAGTGAGGTAAGCCCAGCACTGCTTTCGAAGTGTCGTATATCCTGGACACTTCGGAGGTCGCCAAAGCGTTGCGTCAACGTCAAAATCCACTCGAAGCGCTGCATTGATTGGGTCTGACAGCCAAAGGTGTTGCGGAACAGTCCGAACCGGACCATTGTTTATTCTCCAGCGAAATGGCTTCCACGCGGACGACGCTTCCACCTTGAGTGCAGGTCGCTTTTTCACTACGTAGGTGAGGCAATACTTCCGGCGCGCGCGTCCTGACTTATCATGCTTCGGCAAATCGAGCCTGACGCAGCAGTCATTGTGCGTCTGGCGCTGCCGGTTGTATTCAGCAAGGCTTTGTCGCAGTCGGTTCATCACATTGGGAACGAACTCAATCGCCCTCACCCTCTTGGGCCAAAGTTTTCCTGCGACCTCTCTGACAGTTAAATCTGACCCCAAGTTGTTTAGCAAATGTTCAAACAAACGGATTTCCTCTTCCTTCTTCCTTGAAGCCGCTCCCACTCCTTTCTGAACCTGAATAAAACGGTCAGCCTCTGCCTTGAAAAGCGATTCGTTCATAACGTCACGAAGCTATTTCGTTCCTGATGGGCGCGCAAGCTGAGATGCACTGGGATGTACTAAGGCAGAAGTACAGATGACCACACACATCTCTTTTCTTTCACCCGCACGATTCCGTCCTCCGTGATTTCCGGAGAGTCCGATGTGCCTGGGGACACCCTCCACAGAGTCAGTATTTTCGTGGTTTGGCTGGTTGTGTTATGGAAGGATTGCGAAAGAGGCTCGGCTCTTTTCAGAACCGAGCCGCACCTGAAGGCCAGCGTGAATCAGACGCCAGCATCAGGATTTTCGCCTCGGATTATGCACAAACATACCAATCCAAGGCTTGCTAAGCATACCGCGAAAAATCATGGAAATCGCGTTCCACCACACCTTCTTCCCACTGTCAATTCTTCCCTCAGCAGGGTAACCAGGACAAAATTTCTGGGTGGCCTACTTCCCGCGCGAAAAGAAACCGTAACAGATCTGTTTGGGGGTAACTCCCACGCGTTCATGGCGGCGGCTTTGCGTTGCCATTCTCCCGCCCACCACTTTGCATTTTCTCGCAAGCCAACGCTTCGGGCGCGAGAGACAAACGAAAAAAGCGGAGCGACAAAAAAGGAATAAAACACGTGAAAACTAAGCTAAACGGCCGGGGAAAAACTCTAAT
>SCTL01000306.1 GCA_004297495.1 Verrucomicrobiota bacterium | reverse complement strand
GAGGTTTGAGTATGGAAACATTCAACATTCAACATTCAACGCTCAACGTCGAAGTGAACGCGGCGCGACCGAATTGGATTGGGTGTTCGATGTTGAATGTTGAATGTTGAATGTTCATCCAGCTTGCTCCGCATGAAATGGGAAATCCTCCATCGCACCGAATTCGCCTACGTCTCGCCGGTGCGAGAGAGTTTCAACGAGGTGCGCCTCATGCCGTTCGCCAGCGAGTGGCAATCGGTGGATCATTTCCTTTTGAAGGTGCTGCCCGCCGCGCGTCTGCAACATCATCACGACTTTTATTCCAACGTAGTGCATCGCTTTGAGATTCCCGAACCGCACTCGACGTTGCTGGTCGAAAGCAATCTGCGCGTGACCACCAAGCCGCGTCCGCCGCTCGCCGCGACGGACACGCCGTGGCCGCTGGCGCAAATCGGCGACGCGGCGCGCGAGCCGCGCGTGTTCGAGTTTTTGCAGGACAGCCGGTTTGTGGAATTGTCGCCGGAAGTCTGGCGGCTCGCGCTCGACGCGACGGACGGCGTGACGGATACGTGGCAGGCGGCACTGGCCTTGATGAAGTGCGTCCACACGACGCTGAAGTATGAGCCGAGTTCCACCACGGTTCACACCCACGCGCGCGACGTGTTGCGCGACAAGCGCGGCGTGTGTCAGGACTTCGCGCATGTGATGATCGGGTTGTGCCGTGTGCTGAAGATTCCCGCGCTCTACGTCAGCGGTTATCTGGCGACCGAGACGGCGAACGCAACGCACGCGTGGATGGAAGTGTTCATTCCCGGCCTCGGCTGGCGCGCGCTCGATCCGACGCACAACCGGGAGACAGACGAGACTTACGTGAAGATCGCCGTGGGACGCGATTACGCCGACGTGCCGCCGGTCACGGGGAATTACAAAGGCACGACCGAGCGGAAGATGCGGGTGGAAGTGAATATCAAAAAACTGGACTGACATGAACGCTGCTTGTTCGCGTTCGCAAACTTTTGTATTGCTGAAAGGATTATGAGTATCGGAGCACAAAGTTCCACGCCGGCCCAACTGGTTTCGTTCATCAACGTGAAGCTCGCGTTGCTGGGTTGCCAGCCGGTGGCGGTCGAGGGCGGCGAGGATTCGAGCGACATCGTGGCGGCGTTCGCGGCGCAGTATCAGGAGAAGGAGCGCCTGCTCGGCCAGTATCTCTGCCCGGCGGACCAGCGCATTCAGACTTTTCTCTACGATTATTTGCAGGACGTGCCCGTGCCGCGGTTGCCGTTGCGCACGTTCACGCTGGATCGGGCCGGGCTGGCGCGCGTGCTGTCGCTGCCGGTGGATCGCGATGAATTTTCCAGCGACATCATCAACTCGTATCGCGTCAAGCAAGGCGTGCTGCACAATCCGCGCAGCGACCGGCGCACGACGGCGGGAATTTTTCACATCACCGAAGGCGGACTGCCGATTCCGGATGACAAACTCGGCGTGCCGAAACTGACCTTCGCGAAAATGCTCGCGCTGGCGCTGAATCCGCCGCGCGAACTGGTGCGCCTGCCGTTCACGGCCACGCAGCCGAAGCCCGCCGAGTGTTTCGTCTCGCTGTTGTTGCGGCCGATTGTGTGTCCGGAAGTGCCGGGGTTCACGAGCGAGAAGACGATGGAAGTGCGTTTCTTCGCGCCGGGAAATCTGGTGAGCAATCTGGATTTTGTGGAGAGCATTTTTGGAAACGCCGGCGATCCGTTATTGCCGGAAAATGATTCGGGCCTTGATG
>SCTL01000305.1 GCA_004297495.1 Verrucomicrobiota bacterium | reverse complement strand
TTTCGCTGGGTGGGCTTGAGCGAGGCTTTCAAACTGCCGCTCAATACCCCAACGCGGGTTTTGCTCGAAGCCGTGCAGAAACGCGACTTACAGCAGACAGATTGAATCTCAACTGGAAACAGCGATGCGAAGAATCACGATCGTAGAATTGGAAGTGCATTATCACGTCGGCGTCCCGGACGAAGAACGGGCGCAACCTCAGCGACTCTTGCTGACGGTGGACATGGATTTTGATTTTTCCTCGGCGGCCGTCAGCGATCGGATCACCAAGACGATTGATTACCAGCAAGTGGCCGAACGCCTGCTGAAATTTGGCGAGGGACGGAGTTGGAAATTGATCGAGAAGATCGCGAACGACATTGTTGACATGATTCTCGGGGAGTTTCAGCCCGAGGCGGTGATGGTGGAGGTGAAAAAATTCTCCATCCCGCAGGCAAGGCATGTTTCGGTGCGACTCGCCAAGCCACGCGGCACGGCCATGATCAAGCGGGCGGCGTGGGGAATCCCGTGATGTAGGTTTCGAGCTGCTGAATGGCGGAATGCTGCGCGCTGATGATCCAGTTGACCAGATCGCCAATGGAGACCACGCCCAGGATTTCGTTGTTCTGCACCACCGGCAGATGTCGGACGCGATTCTCGGTCATCAATCTCATGCACTCTTCCACGGTGCTATCCGGGCCGACGTAGAACACCTTGCCCGTCAGGATGGCTTTGACGGGAGTATTTCGCGAGGAGCGGCCCATGAGTGCGACTTTTCGGGAGTAATCCCGCTCGGTGATGATGCCGATCAACTTGTTGTTCTGGGTGACCAGCAACGCGCCGACATTCTTTTCCGCCATGATACGAAGCGCTTCGTACACGGTTTCTTCTGGCGCAATGGTCCAGGCTGCCTGTCCTTTACTCTGCAGGATGTCGCGGATGTGGCCGAATGTATTCATAGGATGCTTTCGCCGGGAGTGACGATCGAATGGCGCGAAATCAGTTGAACCAGCAATTCCCTCCGGCTGGTCGCCTTCCGTGCGGATGAGTCTTCGTGAGATGGTTTCATCAGCTTATGCTTGCGGCTTACGATTGCACCGTAACACAACAGGCCGCGGGCGAAACTCTTTTTTTGACTTAATCCCGTTCAGTAGCGCATCAGGTTGATCCTCATTTCAAGCCGGCCGCTTCCGCAGCTTCGTGCCCACCACCGCTACCAACAGCGCCGCGCCCAGCACGCACACAATCGCCGCGCCGGTCGGCACGTCGAGTTTGTAAGAAACGTAGAGTCCGCCCACGCTCGCCAGCGTCAGCACCACCGGCAACCGCTTGCCTCGGCGGGCACGAACCAGTGAACTGAAATCACCCAACGGCTGTCGCAGGACTTCGCGATACAAAAACACCAACGCGTTCAACGCCTGGTTCTGCGTGGATGCCGCCACCTGCTCCCGAACCGCCAGATGCGACAAAAATTCCCGCACTGCCACCTCACCCAGCTCGCGCGGATTCCGGCCCTGGTGAAAGCGGATGAAGCGCCGCACCCACCCCAGATACGCCTCCTCCGTGCGCAGCGAATAATGCTTTAGCCGCAGGGTTTCCCGCACTTTCTCCGACAGCATCACTGGCCGCTTTTGCCCTTGCCCACCGGCGCTGTTCTGCCATGCTTCGGCCATGGTCGGGTGATAGCGGACAAGTATGGACAACGCAACGCCATACTTCATGGTCATCGGTGTGACCCATTGTCTCCTATCAGAAATAGCCGACATCGGCTTCGGCTAATATACATGTTAGGCCACTACCACGCGTCATGCAAAAATCCATACCTGCCTATGGCGTCCTGTCCGTCGCGATTCCTGTTTTGGGATTGCTCGGCCTGATCGTTGGAGTCGGTGCGGATACGGGGCTGGGAGTTGTGATAGCGTTATTTTGCCTGGCTATTGCTCCTGTTCTCGGACTTGTGTTTGGGGTTGCAGCTCTTGTAAGGCGTGAGCGATTCGCGGTCGTGCCTATTGCTGGTTTACTTGGGAGCGTGTTATTTATTTTATGGTATTGGAGATTGATATGAAGACGTGGCCTAACCAGGCGCTGCAGCGAACCCGGCATCACGTCAGGGTTTGCAATCGTTGCGCCCCGTGCGCCGGGTCGCTGAGCTTGGGTCGTTAGACCACTTCGCGCCATGAACCGATTCACGACCATTCTGCTTCTGAGTCTCAGCTTGTTCATCGCTGGTTGTTCCAAGCCTGACGTGAAGTATTCGGATTTGAGTCCGGCGACCACTGCGACTGTTTCCGGCGACACAGTGACCATTCATCTTGGCAGTGACCTGACGGCTTCGGCCTGTTGGACGAAGCCGAAAGCAAGAGTTGAGGGGCAGACAGTTTACGTTGTTGGTTATCGGACGTTGAGCGAGCAGAGTCGTGAGTTTGTTGTTCGACTTCCAGCTTCAGCGAGTTCACGG